>JBMOEX010000032.1:0-21146 GCA_049314535.1 Vampirovibriophyceae bacterium
CTTTTCGTTTACATTATGATGAAATAAAACTTATAGGAGTTTTTCATCATAGTCCTGAATATATTAAAGCCGCTCTGGAATTGATATCTAGTGACAAGATAAGCATGAAAAACCTTATTAGTCAGAAGTTTAGTTTAAGTGATTTGCCGAAAGCATTAGGCTTACATGAAGAGGGAAAAGTTTTTAAAACACTGATTTACAACGAATTGTAGGGAAACGAAAACGCAGGAATTGGAGTTTGGCAACAGTGCCTTCAAGTACCGTGCTCAGTCCTTACCCAAGTGCCGACCGTGCGGCTAAATAAAATCTTTCTGTAAGTAATAATAATAATAGTAACCCAGATGCCAAAGAAGTAAAAATTTGTAATCAGGGAGTAAAGTATAGATTTAATTACAGAGTATTGTTTATAGATTCTTAGTCCATGAAATTGATTCATGAACATAATTAGACCTAGAGAAATGCTTAGCAGCATTAGGAAGCTAATATAAGTCTCTCTATGAGAAAAGTATCGAATAAATTCATAGATGATATCTAAGCTTACCCACAGAGGAATACTAAACTGGCAGAGGAAAACGAAAGTATCGAATATTTGGTTCAGTGTGAGATTACCAGGTTTTAGTAGCTGCAAGAAATAGTTTAGATATCTTCGCATACTACCCTCTGCCCATCTACGTCTTTGTTTTATGAGACCAGTCATAGTTGGTACACCTTCTTCATAGACTTTATTTTCAGGGCTAAAGCGTATATCCCAGCCATTGACATGTAAGCAGGTAGAGAGATCTAAATCATCGGTTAGAGTATCTTCATTCCATCCACCTACATGCTCTAAAGTTTCTCTTTTAATAAGTTGACCATTGCCTCTTAATTCTACTGAGCCACGGATACTATCGCGTCCCATCTGTAAGTAGGTATCCATAGCATATTCATGAAATTGACATTTCACAAGGAAATTTTTTTCAGGGTTGGATATGACTTTTTGGGATTGTACTGCACCTACTAGTGGATCATTTAAGTAAGGTACTATGTTTCGCAAGAAATCCTTTTCGACTCTAGCATCAGCATCAAAGACACAGATCACAGCAGAATTAGATATTTTTAGAGCATCATTTAAAGCTGCTGCTTTCCCTGGTACCGCATCAGTATGTCTATCCAAGATGATTAATTTCTCGGGATATTTTGCCGCAACCGAACGCATTAGATCAATAGTGGAGTCATTGCTGCGATCATTAATGGCATAGACTTTGTAATCGTCATACTTTAAGTCCATCATGAATTCTAGTGTCTCTTTAATGACATTTTGTTCATTATGAGCTGAGATGAAGATATCTATTGATGGAAAGTACTGAGTATCTAGTTCTCTGGGTTTTTTACGTCTATGATATTGAGCTATAAAAAGAAAAATAGAATGAAAGAGCATGCATAAAAGTAATAATGCAAGCAGTGCTAGTGAGACATTGCAGGGGAGTAGGTCTAGAAATTTTTGTGGTACAAACTCTTCTAAGGCTGTGATAAGTAACCAGATAGCAGCGATGATTCCAAAAAGCAGGAACCTTTCTCTGTTATTACCCTTCCACCAAGTGAAAATTTTTAATTGTCTAAGTGCCATGAATCTAACTGGTTTGTTTGATATATTCTAACAGTCTGTTCATATCGGGGTAATCAATTTTCCAATATCCGTCTTTAGCGAAGTCTCCAGGTAGTATGAAACTTTCGAAACTCTTATCTGCAATTTTAACAAAAGATTTGGTGAGCTGAACAGTCTCTTCTTCTTTCAAATCAGTCAAGAAGAAACTATTAGATTGGTCTAAGAGGTAAGGTAATCTTACTAGGATCTGATTGAATTTAAGATTATGAATAAAAGCTCTGAAGAATATTAATTGTCTTTTAATTCTACCTATATCACCATCCTCGCTGTCGCGATAACGCAAGAACTCCATCATCTTTTCGGAATTCATTTTTTCTAAACCTGGTTTGAAGTCTATACTAAGGCCAGCTTTATGATCCTCATATTTCATGTTTTTAGGGACATAGATTTTCATATCACCAAAGAGATTCATAATTTTTTTAAAGCCCTCAATATTAACTAAGAGGTAATTGTCGATTTTTATCCCTAATAACTTTTCTACTGTGCTTTTTGCTGCATCAACACCACCAATACTATTTGCAGAATTGATTCTAGAGAAACCAAAAATTTCTTTATCTAGTTGTGTATCTCTTGGAATGCTTAAAGCTATTAATTTTTCTGATGCAGGGTTTACAGAAAGTATCATCATAAAATCTGTTCGCCCTTGCCAAGCTGAAGAGTTCTTCGATTTATTTTCATCTACACCAAGTAGCAGTATATTAGTTGTGCTCTGAGCTTTCGCTGTAATGATTTTTTTAGAATTTTCAAGATTATTTTTAGTTTCCTTGGAGTTAAAAAGAGAGGGATATGGTTGATGGAAGCCATATGCATTGTTATAAAATATAAAAAGAGTTAAAAGGACGCAAAACAAAATCAGCGCTGAAACATAAATGGATTTATTTTTGGTATGGATATCCACTAAGAGCAAGTATATAATTAAACCTTAGTGAAGGAAAGTCGTATTTATCAGCGTTTATTAATCAGTTTTTTGCTGTTTACAGTTAGCTGTGTGTCTATTTCTTGTGGTTTTTTTGATTCTAAGGAGAAAGATTTTAGGGAATCCATTCCAGTTGGGACTTTTATCGGCATTGGTATACCGATTGAGGAAGGTGCTGAGGTTAAGAACAAGGAAGCTGCTTTAGAAGAACCCGTTAAAGAGGTAGCAGAGTCACCCACTACTCCATCAGCAGTTCCAGCTACTCCAGATAAAGCATCAGAGGCTAATATCCCAGCAAGTCCAAACCAAGCTGAGGGAGAGGCTCCAGTGGTAGCAACAAGTCCTGAACCAATTAAACCTAAGCGGGTTAAATCAGTTTACAAGGGTCCTAAAGTAGATATATTAATTAATTTATTTCCGATGGATGTCGCATACAAACAAGGAGTTGGCATTTTAAGGATAAATACTAGAAGCTATAAATTTAATTGGGAGAGTGATTCGATAAATAAAAATTCTGACGGGAATACTGTTTGGAATATTGCTTTTAGTAAGGATAATAATATTTATGCTAATCTTGATGAGAATTTTAATTTTACGGGGATTTTAGAACAGAAAGACACTGGCTTAGAACTATATGGCACTTTAAGTATGAAACCCACTAAGGCAGAGGAGATGCTGAATTATCATATACAGACTTATCAACATAAATCACCGATTATTAGTGCAAGTGGTGAGCTTTCCGTTAAAGCTGGTGAGAGTTTAACTTTAGAAGCAGAACAAAGTGGTTTTGATAAAACTATTATGCAAGCTTATGCTGAGAGTCTTGACGGTAAAAATAAAGTAGAATTAGTAATTAATAGTCTTGATAAACCAGAAAAAGGTAAAAAGAAAAATAAATTAACCATCGCAACGGATGCGGCCATGGTTAAGGGTGACTATAACGTTTATATAATTAGAGATGAGGAATTTTCTAGTAACAGTATAAAGGTGACCATTCAATAGATGAAAATAGCGGTAATAGGCACTGGCAGTTGGGGGAAAAATTTGGTTCGTAATTTTTACGAACTAGGTGTTTTAAAAATAGTCTGTGATTTGGAAGAAGATAATTTAATTAAAGCCAGAGAAAGATATCCAAATTTACTTACGACCTCATCTTTAAAAGAGATCATTGACGATAAGGAGATTGACGGTATTGTTATTGCGACCCCAGCGCATACACATTATGAGATTGCAAAACAGTCTTTAGAAGCAGGTCATAATGTTTATGTTGAAAAGCCTCTTGCTCAGAATGTTACTGAGGCTAAGGAATTACACGCTATTGCAGAAAATAAGAATCTTACATTAATGGTGGGGCACCTTCTTTTATATCATCCAGCTGTAAATAAACTTAAGCAGATCATCGCTTTAGGAGATTTAGGTACTGTGCAGTATGTAAATTCTGATCGTAGAAATTTTACAGCTAATCATAGAAAACACAGTAATGTTATGTGGGATTTAGCTCCGCATGATTTTTCTATGATGTGTTACATATTAAATACTGAACCAGAGAAGATAGTAAATGTAAGAACTTGGGCTAGCGCTGGTGATTCTATAGATGTCGCTCATATAGATATTTTATTTCCAAATAATATAGGTGGACACATACACAACAGCTGGTTAGATCCTCAGAAACAAGCTCTGTTAACAGTTAATGGTAGTAAGAAAACAGCTGTACTTAATGATACTTTTAAGGAGAATAAATTAGAAATATATAGTCGGCAAGAAGATGGTAGCCTTACTGTAGAGAAGCCTGTTTATTCTAATGATGAGCCTTTAAGGCTTGAATGTAGACATTTCCTTGACTGTATAGAACATAAAAGGAAACCTACTAGTGATAGCGTCAATGGTTATCAGGTAGTGAAATATGTGGAAACGTGTCAGAACTTTATTCATTAAGGAATTATCGAATAATAAATTTTTTCAGTATCTCGTTAATGGACACTTTGAATATGGTTTTAACACGAGTAAAATCGCTAAGACTATCTTTGCTTTTATTTTTATATTAAGCTTAACGATTTATCTCAGCAGAAAAGTCGAAGTGAATAAATACCTGATCAAGAAAATCAGCTCAAATAAATCCTATACACTTCGGGTTAATATTAATTCCGCAAATGAGCAAGAACTTAATAATCTCCCGGGTATCGGTCCAAAATTAGCGAAGAGAATTATTGAGTATAGATTTACTCATGGCAGCTTTGAAAACCTTGATGAAATTAGAGCAGTTAAAGGACTCGGAGCTAAAAAGTTTTCTCAGATTGAAAATTATTTAACAGTTCAACCTTAAGATTCTTGAGTAGATTTTTCGTTAAGCTTATTGATACCTTCTTGCCATCCATTTTTTAGGTCGCCGATAATTTTAACGCAGAAATCCATTTTCTCTTGGCTTTTTTCTATGTTCGCTCTCATTAAGTTAGATTTTAAAAATTCGTATAGATTAAATAATTGATCTGCAAACTGCTGATTGATATCATGATTTAATGAATCTTGAAGATGTTCAATGATATTAACAGACATTTTCATTTGATGACTAAAATTCGTCCAGTTAGGAACTCTTTCTTCTTTGTTTTTTTCTAATTCTTTTTTTGCCATTGCTAACCATTGCAGGCAGCCATTATATAGAATGACTATTAACTGTTCAGGGGACGCACTATCCACCATGTTCTTAATAAACTTTTTTTGTTGTGGTGTTACATTACTTGGATTATTAGTCTGTACTGGTTTTTTATTTAACATTTGCATCCTGCTTTCTCCTAAAGATTGTTACATCCATCTCTATCGGCAACTCTGTTGATTCCTTGAGTTTTTTTTGAGATTTATCTATTTATGGTTTGTTTAGGGGATAGCTCGGTGACATTGCTCTAATGAGACTAGGTTAGAAAGACTAGCTGAGATTTGATTGAAAAACTGTTAGTTACGAGGAATAAGAATAGAAGATAGTTTTTAACTATATTCTATTCTATGCCACCAAGATCAGACGAACAACCAATAATAGTAAAGAAGATTATCAAGAAAGGTGGGCATGCTGGCCATCACGGTGGTGCTTGGAAAGTAGCTTACGCAGATTTTGTTACAGCCATGATGTGTATGTTTCTTTTGTTATGGCTTGTTAACTCAGATCCAAGCACAAAAGCAGCTGTGGCAGAAGCTTTTAAGCAACCTACTCAGACAGGGCCAATGCAAGGAAATGTATTTGTATTAGGTGGTGCTAAAAATCCAGGTGAGGAAGGGCAATTAGTGGGTGGTGCTAGTTTTTTGCAATTTGAAAAACTTAAATTAACTGGTGAGAATAAAGAAAGGGTCAAGCAGATCATTCAATCTGAATTTAAGGAAAGTCTGGAAATAAGCTTAGGTGAGGAAATGCTTGAGAACGTGAATTTTCATACCGTGGATAATGGAATATTAATAGAGATTCAGGAGACTAAGAACCATGCCTTATTTTCTAGTGGCTCAGCTGTACCTACGGATTATGTGAAAAAAATTGTGGATACTTTAGCTGCTATTTTAAGAAATAATGCAAGTTCAATGTTGGTGGCTGGCCATACAGACTCTAATAATTATGGGGTAGGGTCATATGATAACTGGAATCTTTCTACTGACAGGGCTCAGATAGTACGAAAACGATTAGAGTTTGATGGAATTAGTCCACAGCGATTTATTCGGGTGGAGGGTTATGCTGATACTCAGCTGAAATTTCCTTCAGATCCTAGTGCTTCCATGAATAGAAGAATAACGCTAACGTTATTACAGGAAGAAGTCTTAATTGAGATGAGAAAGCAGCAGAAAGATTTAGAGACCATGACTCCTTTAGTTAAAGCTGAGAAAAAGAAAGAGGAAGAGCTTAAGCGTAGTGGCACGAAATCAGAAGATTTTAAGAAGTATTTAGAAAAAAGTGGGGGTAAGTCTGAGAAGCCTTTAAATTTAGATGATCTAGCTCAAAAGAAACGTAGGCAAGAATATTATGAAAAATATGCAGTAGAAAAATCTTCTTCTTCTCATGGTGGTGGTGAAGCGAAAGAAGCTGCTCCAGCAGCCAAGCCTGCTGAAGGTCATGGGGGAGGTCACTAAATGGTTCTGCGTACTTTAGATACTTTCTTAAGAAAATCTCTTAAAATCGAGATAGATCTTTTAAGGAGGATTTACAATGCTGATGCACAACGAGCACAGGTATTCATAAACTATCACCATGATCATGTTCGTGAGTGGGTTGAGTGGATTAAAAAGCAGAGTGATGATGTTCAGAACAGGGGTTTTGCAAAGTTAATAGAACATCTTCAAGGACATCCTCGTACTTGGAATAAGATTACGATTGATGTTTTAATAGCTATTTCTTATTTTAGATATCCAGAATCTATACAGCTTTTAAGGAATTTTATTATTACAGCTCATCGAATGTGTGATAGTTATCCGATTTTAGCAGAAGCATATATATTTGCTATAAAGGGATTGATTCTAAATGATGAAAATATAGCTAGAGATATTATTGATCAGCAGATTAATGTAGACCGTAATAAAAAAGAGGTTATGTCTCTAATCAGTACTGCTATTGGTTTGTTTACCTTTGATGCAGATATTACTAATATTGTAATTCATGTGATTGCTTATCCAGAATTGAGTTTTAAAGAGAGAGAAACTATTATTATTAGCTTAGGACCTAAATCAGCAGATCAATTAGAAGAAATTTTTTTAAGAAGTGTTGATAAATTTATTGAGATAGATAGAAAGGTAGAGAATTTTAGCAAGGATTGCCTTAAGATTTTTTCTCTTGTTTTGAATAAAGTCGTTAAATTATTTAACGATACAAAATTCGCCACCATAGAACAACTCTGCACGAGTAATCATTTAAATCTTAGTGCGTTTGAAATTATTGGTAATACTTTAGGTGAGAATCTCATTAGTTTAGATATAGAAAATACTTATAGATTTTATGCTTTTGCCAATTCTGCTGAAGAGAAAAAGCTGGTACAAAAAGCCCTTGCGAAAAGAAATGCACTTACTTATCAAGAATTAATGGTTACGCGTGCTTATGATTTGAGAGAGACATTTCCGTTTGTTAGAAAGCCGTTATTTACTGAGAAAAATGTGGAGAAGATTCGTTTACCAGAAGATCTTGATGAATTCTGCAGTATCGTATCTAATTCTTTGACACCACAGACTATCCAAAATGAAAATGGTGATGATGTACGTGGTGGAGGTATTTTACTTACCGGAGATGCTTTCTGGGAGAAGCTTTATATTGGTAGATCTCTTGCTGCTGAAAAAAAATGGAGATTTATTTTTATTGATTATAAGTATTTTCTTGAGGAGAAAGATAATGAGTTATTTGATGAACTGAGAACCGAGATTTTAAATAACCCTCATAACTTAATTTTTATAGAGAATATTCATTTGGCGAAAGACGATAAAGATCAGATACTTTTTGAAAAGCTAAGAAACTATGCTGCAGAGGTAAATATTTATTACATCGGATCTATTCCTAAAGAGATTTCAGTTAATGATTCTGATGTTAAAGCAGATCTAAGAACTTATTTACCGAGAGATTTATTTCCAGCCATGAGGAACGTTCCTTATTGCACACTTGAAAAGCAAGGTAAAATTTGGGAGAAGCTATTATTTGGACTTTCTGCGAATCGAGCTAAAAAAACAATCTCAGATTCAGAAGTACTTATTAGTTCGTATGATATTTACTCTATAGAGTTTGATGTTTATATTAGAACATACTTTCATATTTGCCTATTGATTTATGGCAAGCTTGTTAGCTTGGAGGATATGCAGAAAATAGGTGTATTCTAGATGGATGATAACACTTTAAACATAATAATAACCATCGTAGTGGTCATTGCTTTCATATTCATTTATTTAATGTTGTTTACAAGCTTTTTCCACAATTTTTCAACAAGTAAGAATGAAAAATCAGTCGTTATCAAGAAAAAATATAGTCCAGAAACACTTCGGCTTTTAAAAAAGATCTGTTACCAATTTCGCCAAAGATCCTTTGACGCTTGGTTAGCTTGGTTAAGAATACAAGAAACTGATATACAGAGTTTGGCTTTAAATAAATTAATACAGCATTTAAATGGTGATTTAGTAGAGTGGGATGAGTCCTTAACTCCTGATATAATAGCGAATTTAACAATTTTCAAGGGTATAAAAAATTTATCATTTATTTTTCCTAACTTGCTTCAGAAAATTAAAGAGTCGACACACTCTACTTTAGTGAATCGTTTTTTGTTTTATAAATCTACTTTCATACCTTTTGTGACTCTGTATCCGAGTTTAGCTTTGGAGTATTTGGAAATGGAGGTTGAGGAGTTAAAAAATTCAGAGGAGCCTGGTTCGTTTGATAAAAAGAAATTTATCATTGATCAACTCAAGAGGATTAATAGTTTTTTTAATGAAGGAAAAATTTATAATCAAACGATTATTGATATTCTCTTGGAGATTATTTGTAATCATGTAGAGGATTCAATGGTTCGCTGGGAGGCTTTTGAGGTTTTAACTGAATTTGATCCCCTAGAAATAAACCAGGCTTCACTTAAAATTTTACCTGCGATTATTGATCATAGTGAAACTATGGATGATATTGTAACTCAAATTTTTAAAGGTTTGACTAAGGATCTAGTATCTGCAGTTAATAAGCCTGAGATATTTGCTATCTATAAAAGTGGAATGCAGAAAAATAATTTAAAGCAGATTATAGTAGCCACTTTTGGTAATTTGTTAATGGGTCTAAATAGTATTTTTAACATTGAACATTTATTTGCTATTCATAAGATGGATGATCAACGTGATCATGAGTTAACTAGTATTTTATGTAAAAGAAATACTTTAACTGAATCAGAGACAATCTATGTTGAAGAAAAAGTACCTAAATATCTTGATTTAAAGGATTTAATGAAAGCTGAGGGATTGTTTTTAGATGATCTGCCGATACCACTTTTTCAGAAAGATTATTTTGATGCTTTGCTAAAAAAAATAGCTAGGGTTCCATTTGAAAAAAAAGACACTTCGATTAATCAAAATATCTATGAGAGTGCTTTACTCAGAGGTTTAAATAAATTCGATAAAATCTATGTTGTACGTCTTTTTTGTATTTTACGGAATATGGATTTTAAGCATATAGATTTTGACGAGATTGTTAATAATAATAGAAATGATATGGGGACTGCTTTAGAAAATCGTTTAAAGTATGAACCAGAGGGTACTTTGCTTTATTTAACAGGTATTGATCACATATATGGAAAGGATCATAATGATGATGAGTATAGGAAAAATATTAAAAAAGTAAAACAGGTATTAAAGGTTTTTTCTCAAAATAAAGATTATTTTTTAGTCGCAGCTTCTGAAGATACATCATTGATGCAGGAATCAGGTCCAGTATTTATAGATATTCAAGCTGATAATATTTTTAAAAACATTATAGATTTTGCCTACCCTGGCCAGTATGACATGCTCAAGGTTTTAGAATCTATTGTTAACTTAATGAATAAAAAGCGTATTCGTGATGGTGAAAGTATAGTAAATCAAATGCTTAAGATCGCTAGAGATAAATCTATGATTGAAGGTTACTATCTTGCAGGTAGAGTAGTTAAGCTGATGCTCATACTGTTTCCAGAATATGAAAGCTTAGATTTAGTTTTTAACCTAGAAGAAAAATATGAATTCTTAATTAATGAAGCTAAGAAAAAAGCTGCTGCTCAGCAGAAATCCAAATAACCAAATTCCAGAACACTGTTGCCAAGAGCATCCTTAGCGTTTATTTCTAGTTTTCTTTCCGAATCATTTTGTATTAATTTTGCAAAATAGCTTAACTCATCTCCAGGGCTAACTGGTTTTGAGAAACGTGCTTTAAAGCTCTTAATAGAAGATGCTCCAAAGAAATGTACGCCAAGATTAGCTGCTAGAGCCATGGTTGCCATGCCATGTAATATATAACCACCTAAGCCAGAGTTTTTCCCAAGCGTATCATCTAGATGAATAGCATTAAAATCGCCACTTGCTCCAGCGTATCTTTGCGGCATATATTTATCAATTAAAATATTCATCTGATATTCTGTTTCAGAAATTTGTGAATATACTGGCTGTGATTCTTCCGCGGGAATGACTTTTTCAATAGGATTAAGCTTAGCTGCAATAGCAGCTAGTTTTAAAGCCAATTTTTCACTTACTGAGAAATCTTTATCATTACCACCGCGAACGACGAAGGTCATTTTTTGAGTACAAACGATTTCTTGGTGCTCGTTATAAGACTCTACTTTGAAAACCACAAAATCATGCCCTTTTTTTGTGAAAATATTTTCAATAAACCCACGGCTAGTAAGGGTGTCACCAATTTTAGCGGTTTGATGATAGATGAATTCTTGGTCTCCGTGTACTAATTTTTTTAGGTTTAAATTTAAGTCTGGATCATAGAGTACAGCTTCCAGTAAAGCAGAGGCATAAACTACGGGGAAAGTTAGTGGGAGTATTTCTGTATATAGGAATTGTTCACCTTTAGTCGCTCTGATAAATTCTTTAACCTTTTCTCTACCGATTTCGTAGTGAGTTTCAGGATATATTTTACCGATAAACTTAGCATCAATACTCATGATTTAATAATACAGGACATCTGTATGTTTTATGATTAAATCCTATGGTAGTACAGAGTAAAGAGATAGTAATTTATACATGGGATCATTGCCCTTATTGTCAGAAAGCTTTAGCTTTGCTTAAGGCTAAAGAGCTAGAGTTTAAGCAGGTTCGTATAGATGGTGATGAAGCCGCTAGAGAAGAGCTTTCCCAAAGGACTAAAGGAAATCGTAAGTCTGTACCGCAAGTTTTTATAGGTGGTGTATCCATTGGTGGCTGTGATGATTTACATGCCCTTGAAGCAAGCGGTGAATTACAGAAGATACTTGCATAATGGTAGAGTCACGAGATTATTCGAGCTTAGCTGAAAGAGCTAGTAGGTATAGAAAACAGAAGTCTTTAGGGCAGTGCTTTTTGATAGATGAGTCTATTCATGAACAAATAGTGCAATCCGCGAGTTTAGATAAAGATTCTGATGTTGTTTTAGAAATAGGTGCTGGTATAGGTTTCCTGACTGAAAGATTAATACCTTTAGCAAAAGAGGTCTACGCTGTTGAATTGGATAGCTCAGCTTGCTTTCATTTAGATCTATTATCAAGATTAAATAAAAATTTTAAATTCTTCAATCAGGATTTTTTACAGTTTAAGCTCCCAGAGCTTATTCCCCATGCTAAGAAAATTAAGATAGTCGCTAATATTCCTTATCAGATTACCACTAAGATAATTTTGCATTTACTCGGTGAAATTGGTTTTCCTAGTGAGAATCAAGCTCAGCTTGATGAAATTTATATTTTAGTACAGAAAGAGTATGCAGAAAGGCTTATAGCGAATCTTGGTACTAAACAGTATTCTGCTTTAACTCATTTTGTGAGTTATTGGGCTGAAACTGAGTATCTATTTACAGTCGAGCCGAAGTGTTTTCAGCCAGCTCCTAAAGTTACCTCAGCCTTTATTAGAATTAAGCTTAGAGATAAGCCTTTAGTTGAGACAGATAATCCTAAACAGTTAAGAAGGTTTATTAAGGCTATTTTTGCAAATCGCCGTAAGGTGCTTACCAATGCTTTAAAAGCTGCTGGATATACAGAACTTGAGATCAAATCTTTAAATCTAGATCCTAAGCTAAGAGGCGAAACTTTATCTTTAGCTGAGATTAATGCTCTAACGCAGAAATTGGCACTGTTGCCAAACGTGCAAGTTCAAGGCTGAGGAGGACGAATGACTGCAATCTCAACATTGATTTGGTATAAAATGGTTTTATATAATGTACGCTAACATCGCTAGTGCTAAAGATCGCTTAACTGCTTTTTATTTTAATTTCTTGCTTTTTGGGGGCTTGGTTTTTCTTTTCTCTAATGGTTTAGCTTATCTAGCTAAGCAGTTTATCGGTATAGTTTCAATGACAAGCTGTGTCATTCTCTCAGCAATTCTTGTTTTAGTCATTAATATTTTATTACTTTTAAAAACACGGATTGATTTTGGTAAGTGGGTTCTAGGTCTTGAGATTAGAAATTTACATGATGATAAAGCTGTGAAACGGTATCAGATTCTTGTTAGAGCCATACTTTCCTATGTTTCTGTTTTGATCCTTGGTTTAGGTTCTATCGCGATGATATTTAATTCAGAAAGGCTTACACTACAAGATCTTTGTGCAAATACCTTAGTGGTAGAGAATCCTAATTATAATCGTCAGTTTTTTTTAATTAAAATATTTCGTTTTATTTCGCTGTTATTAGGATCATTAGTGAGCTTAGCTATTTTTACTATTCTGATTTGCTCACCTGTACCACTTTTAAGTAATTATCTATATGAAACTAACATTACTGGTTATGACTCAGTCGCTTTTTATAAACCTGCCTCTGAGACAGAGGCAGAGCTTGTTAAAGAAGAGCTTCGAATACCAGTATCTAATGGTCAAGTTTATGCTTTGATAAGTTTAAAGGATAATGCGGAGTATTTAGATTTTCAGATTGATGCAAATAGTCAAAATAATTATATTAATCAACAGACCTTAGATAAGTTAGGTATACCCCAGACCAAGATATCTAGATACTTTCAGCCAGGGGAAGAACTTTGGACTTTTACTATTTTGCCGTATGTAGATTTCCATCACATATCTTTAAAAGATATAGATTCAGTCGATATTAATATTCATAATCAGATTTTTCATCTGCATACTGGTGAGAATAAGCTAGGCAGAGACTTTCTTGGATTATTTGATTATGCTATAGATACGGAAGCTTCTCAGTTGGTTTTAAAGCCTTATGAATACGATGCAGCCTTATTTCAAGAGAAGTTAAAACCGAAATCTAAGATTATACTAAGCCAGATTTACCGTAAACTATATGCTGATTGGGCTCTTAAGTTAAAATCTCGTGGTACTCCTGCCGCGACTGAGCAGAAACTAAATTACGATATAGTCTTAGACTCTAATTCAGGTCATATTGTCGAGCTGACTCTTTTAGAGCCAAAGATTGACCAGTCATTAGTGGTTTATGCAGAGAAGTTTCTTAAAAACTATATTGTGATAACTAAATTAAATAAAGAATTGAGAAAGCAGCCTAAAATTAAGCTTAAACTTAATTTAAATGTGCAGTAACGCAGAAAAAGGCATTATGCACTAGTCGGCTTCTTAATAGCCTAAGGTGAATTTCTCTTTCTCTAAGAGGATTTCTACTTGATTTATTTTTTTATTCTTCGATAATTTCTCATTTTCACCAAAGCTTAATCTTGCAGATATAGTATCTAAACGGTTTTTAACTTCTTTAAGTTTAAAGCTATGTGACTCTGCATCTATCATGCGGAAAGGATAGTTTAGTGAAACGCTTAGCGAATGGTTATCTTTCTGTTCGATGAGAATTAAAATTTTTAAAGGTCTTTCTACTACGTCGTGATTAATTTCATCTATAAGCTGTATAAGCTCGTTCAGTGAACGGAATATATGAATTTTGTAAGAAAAATCCATATCTAATGATTTAATTTTAGTTTCTACTTTAAGCTTTAAGCGACCTGAAGATAGGTAGTTATGTTTATCTACTAATAAATCTAAACTATCTAGAAAGCCTTTCTCTCCCTCGAAATTCAGTGGTGCTAACTGAAATAACCAGTTATCTAAAACATCTAAGGTGCTATTAAAATCAGAACGACACATGAAAAGCAGATTAGAAGCAGAGTGTAAAGTTAAATCATCGAGATTCGTGTTTAGTTTTCCTTGAATATCGCTTAATTTCTGTAAGACTTTATCCTGAAAATCCACTAATAAACCTTCTAACCGATCTTCCATTTTTAGATAGTACTTAGCCTTCAGCTCCCTCTCTATGAGTGCTCTTTGTGAATTATCTACTGGAATATCCGTACTAACACTTAATTCGTGCTTTTTATGATCATAGAGATCTATGCCGATGTTCTTCTTCGGAAGTTTATTAAATGCTTGAAACCAGTTTACATAATCTAAATCTACGTCAAGAAGAGTCGTAAAAAAGAAAACTAATATCGAAGAAAGTATCAGTTTGATAACGTAAATGTTTATATCAAACATAAAAAATATTACTTGGCTAAAAACTATTAATCCTAAAAATATAAAGCAGAGAACGAAAGATCTAGCCCAAGGTTTTAAAAAAAGTAAGAAGATAGATATTCCGATTAGAAAAAGTAAAAAAGTAATGGTGTGAATATCTAAGTTAATGACTAAATCTGAGTTATACAGGGTATCCTGTAACAGCATTTTCTTAAAAGCGACACGGCCTAATATAAGCCTTTGCTCAAGGCTCGCGAAAATGTTCTGATCTACTAAGGTAAAACTGACGAAAGATAGTATACCTACCATTAAGCCAGTTAAATAGGATCTGCGGGTCACCTACAATATTCTAAACCTTTTTCGGTTACAACTCTGCCCCTTTGTGTTCTTAGAAGTAAACCAGACTGAATTAAAAAGGGTTCATAATAATCTTCGACGGTATTTTTATCCTCACCAATCAAGCCAGCTATGGTTTCTAAGCCCGCAGGTCCACCTTTATAGTGTTGTATTAAAACTTCTAGAATTTTTTTATCCATTTTATCAAGACCATATTTATCTATCTGATAGAGGTCAAGTGCTTTATGTGCTATCTGCTCATTAATTAAATCAGCTTCTAAATGATCGGCATAATCTCTGACCAATCTTAATAGCCTATTTGCGATTCTTGGCGTGCCTCTGCTTCTGCTAGCTATCTCCATAAGACCAGAAGAGTTTATATTCACTAAAAGCTTTTTAGCGTTTTTAGAAATAATCTCAGCGAGTTCTTCGTGAGTGTAATACTGCATACGATGAACATGTAAAAATCTGTCTCTGAGTGGAGCACTGATGTAACCTAGTTTAGTAGTCGCTCCTACTAAAATAAATTTATTAATTTTAAGACGCATAATGCGAGAGGAACTATCTTTACCTGAGTTTAAATCCACCTCGAAATCCTCTAAGGCAGGGTAAAGTAACTCCTCCGTAACTTTATTTAAACGATGAATCTCATCTATAAAAAGTACATCTCCAGTATTTAAAGACATGAGTATGCCGATAATATCTTTAGGTCTATCTAAAGCTGGTGCAGAAAAGGTTTTAATCGAAGTGCCGAGTTCTTTAGCTATTAGATAGGCGCAGCTGGTTTTACCTAAACCAGGTGGACCGTAAAGCATTACGTGCCCCATACTCGCGATATCCTGTCTCTTGCGAGCTGCATCCATGGAGATTTTCAGGGCTGATTTTAATTTTTCTTGACCGATATATTCATCGAAGTTATCTGGTCTTAAGGATTCTCGTGCAGTTCCTTGTTCTAGACTAGGGCTGGTTTCTGAGGCGATGTCGCCTTGATTTAAATTAGGGTCCAAGCACGTTTGGGGAGCTCTAAGTTCAGGCTCAGAGGAATTTTCATCTTGGCTATAAGAGGATAAGATAACCATTACTTACATTCGTAAGTCTAACATGGATTTGATTGAGAGGCTGCTTGCAAGCTTCAATTTTCAGATTTCTCTAAATCTTGTAAATAATCTTCAAAGTTTTTATCATCACTTTGCTTGCACAGAGAATATTTGTTATTCTGAAGCTCTGAATATACGACGGTTTTACAAATGTTTTCGTCCTTCAAATCAAAGAAACTACTAGTAGTTTTCCAGAATCTTTCTAAGAGAGTAGAGTTTATATCTAGGTCTGCACCACTATAGCCGATTATAAAGATTAATTCTGAGCTCAAAATTTTCTCATCAAATTGCTCGTAACAGAATTTTGGATATCTAGCAGCAAAGCCTTTTGTGATGAGCTTGCTTAGATTTCCTATTAATAGACTGCTTTCTATTTTTTCATCTTTTTCATCTGATTCAATGTTTATTAATTTTGAAATAGCTTGATCAAAATTTTCTTTAAGGGCATCTACTCTTTTTTGTGCTGGTTCAGCCATATTCTGACTTAAATCAACTTTTATGAAGCCTGGACCTATCCAATCACCTGAACTCGCGAGCACAGGTAGATACCTCTCAATATTAATAATATTAAACGCACCATGAAGCTTGTATAGATTGATGGTGCCGTTTTTTCCTACGAACTTAGGATGAAATAAATTTCCCAGAGTTCCTTGAGCTTTTTTTACTGTACGACTATCTGATTTTTCGAAAAAATCGTTAAAAGTAATAGCTTCTGTTTCTGATGCTAAGTCTCTAAAAATATTTTCAGCGACTAAATCGAAATTTAAATCAAAAAAATGAATCTCATAACCATCTTCTAACAAGGATCTTGTTAATTTTTTAAATTTACAAACTCTTTGTTGATAAAGATCATTATCGCTTAGTGTCAGCTCTAAATATTTTTTACATAGCTCAGTTTTTATAGTATTTAAAACTGTCTTTAGTAAGTTGTGATCTGGTAAACCAGGATAAGCAGCGGCTTTAAGTGAGCGTAAATCTTCTACTAGATCACTGATTTTTTCAAAATTCCAGTAACCATCATGGGAGTACTTACTTAGCCACTTGTAGAATACTTGACTTTCCTCATTATTACTACAAAGTGGCTCTATAGTATTTAAGACAGTGGTTTTTATTTCTACCGAAAACTCTTTGGTGCAAGGGAAACCATTTAGAGCATATGAAAATCCAGCTCCGACTAAAAAGCTTGCTGTTTTTTGTTTAGTTTCATTCATGATAAATTTGCCCTTTAAGAATTTTATTTGTGATTTTATAGATATTCTAAAACAATAATTCCTAATATACCGTGCAAGCACTGTTCTAGATTCCTTTTTATTAAATATTTTGATAATCTTGCATCTCAAGCTCATATATTTTATGAAAGGGTATTAAAAGGGTAGATTTTGGGTATATAATGATTTGGGAGCTTATAGATTACAAGCATCGGAAGATAATTGAAAAGTTGCCTATTCAATGTAAGAAAAAATATGCTGTTTTTAAATATATTATTTCTTGTAATGGGGTTGAAGGATTAAAAATGGTTCCAGGATTTAAATTAGAAGCATTGCAAGGTAATCTAGCAGGTCTTTTTTCCATTAGGTTAAACATTGCTTATAGAGTCGTTTTTGAAGTTACTCATGAAATTAAAATTGTGGAAATAATTGAAATTGCTAAACATAGGTATCTGAGATGAAAAAAAATACTAATCAAGAAATTCAAATTGATGTTAATTTTTTAACGGCTTTAACTAGTTCACTTGAAGCCTATGTTAAAGGTAAGATGCAGGCAGTAGAAATTTTAAAATTTATAGAATGCTCACTCCCAGAAGAGGATAAAGCTAATTGGAATCCAAAAAGTGAATTTAAAGGTTATGAGTTAATAGAAACTTTTTTAGAAGTTCATGGCATGACTCAAGCAGAACTTGCAAGGTTATTAGATTCTACTCCTGCTAAGCTCAATGATTTAATAAAAGGCCGTCGCAAAATTAGTTCTAATACTGCTCATAAATTAGCTAAATTATTTAAAGTCGAACATACTGCTTTCTTATAAATTTATTGATTTATGACTACTTAATTTGTTTTGGCAACAACGAAACCACAAACAGATAAGCATAACAAGCAAAAGCCACTATAAAACCTACACTCCAGTTAGGTACTTCAAGTGAGCCTTGAGCTAATTCAGCTACCTTCGCGATTAGAGGACCTATAAAGGCTCCACCGATAATCGCAGTGCAGAGAATACTAGATATAGCATCTGCATATTTAGGAGCAAAGCTCTTAGTCGTAAGACCATAAATGCTAGGAAACATAATCGAAATAGAAAAAGCCACTGCTGGTAATGCCCACAGAGCGACATTTAGATCATTACTGCTAATAGCGAAAAATAAGGCTATGCAGGCTAAAACTGCATGAATCTGAATCGCTAAGCGGCTAGAAATTTTATCTAAATATAGTGAGCTTAAAAGCCTGCCTAGAAGCAAGGCTCCCCAGTAATTACTAATAGTGGTATTTTTTAGTGCTTCAGCTGTGACTCCTAGAGTTTCAGTAATTTTATATTTATCTTCTAAATAAAAACTTAGCGTGTTCGCTAAACCTACTTCTACACCTACATAAAGGAAAATACCAAGAGCATATAAATAGATTAAAGGCTGCTGTGTAAGTAGCTCTAAGACAGGGTTTGATTTAGCTACTGGCAGGTCCTCGTGATGAGTTACAAACGCTGTAGCTTCATTAATAAGATTAACTTCATCTGGATACTGTTTCCGAACTCCAATTTCTGCGTTTTCGTCGTCCTCATGATCCTCATGTACCTGCAGTACACTGCGGTCATTCGTTCTCCTCAGCCTTGAACTTGTACGTTCGGCAACAGTATCATCTAAGGAACGCTCTTCCTGAGCGGCTGCTGGAAACTTCTGTAAGCTGATTAAAACTAACATGATTACAGCTAAGACCGAAAATACCCAGTAGCTAAAAGTCCACGGTAAATTTAAGTTCTTAATTAAAGTCACCAACTGGGGCGCGCAGTAGCTACCTGCTCCCATAAGCACCATAAATATAGTAAGGTTTCTGGAGTATTTTTCAGGTGATGAAATATCGTTTACTAGAGGGTTTAAAACTACTTGAATGCCAGTAACTCCTATGCCACAGATAAACATAGAGATCATATTAATAATAAAGCCTGAAATATTAGCGAAGAGTAAGACGCCGAGTATGGTTACTAAAGTGCTATAGATCAAAGTTTTTTTCTTACCCGCCGCCGTAATCACTAAGCCCCAAGGCAGTGATGTAAAACCATAAGCGATAAAAAAAACGGCTGCAAGTACGACTGAAAGTGAAGGTGAGACATTATAGGTTTCACTAATTTTAGGGATAATCGCTCCAGCGACATTAGTAATCGCTCCGAAGGTAAAGTAACCGAAGGCGATAGCGAAACTGAGTGCTAAATATTTATTTTTTTCTTCAGCGTTACTGTGTGGTTTGATTGTTACTCCAGGCATTCTGAAATTATAGTATTTTTTGGAATCTTAGTTTGTGTTTGTGTGCTGCACGTTAGTTTCTACAAAAGATAATTAATGAGAACAGGCTTAGTTGCGAAGTTTTGGCTAAAATTAATAGATAATTTAGCCAAAAATGGGTATATTTAATAGATAGTATGCGAAGAAATATAGAGAAGGAGCTAATTCATTGGTCTAAAGAATCTAAGCCTTTACCAATAATTGTTCGTGGTGCAAGGCAGGTAGGAAAATCTTTTACTATAAGAAAATTTGGGCAAGAGAATTTTAAAAATTTTATTGAAATAAATTTTGAAACAATGCCAGAGTTTCTTGACTGTTTTAAGACGACTAATGTAGATGAGATCTGCACGGCACTTGAGATTAAAACATTAAAAAAAATCTCAGCTAAAAACACGCTGATTTTTATTGATGAGATACAAGAGTCTCCTATTGCTTTACGCTCTCTTAGATCTTTTTATGAAAATAAAAAGGGCTTACATGTTATAGCTGCTGGTTCTTTGCTTGAGTTTCTTTTAAAGAAAGAAGAAATTAGTATACCCGTTGGTCGTATTCACTATTTATTTATGCGCCCAATGTCTTTCTATGAGTTTCTTTTGGCAAAAGGAGCCAAAATTAAACTGGATTATATTAAAAATTTAAATTTTAAAACACCAGTAAGTACTTCTATCCATAAGGATCTTCTGAAGGATTTAAGAGATTTTTTACTCTGCGGAGGTATGCCTTTGGTAGTATACGAATACCTGAATCGTGGCATCTTAGAGGCTTTTAAAATACAGAAGTCATTAATTAATACCTATAAAGATGATTTCGGTAAATATGCGAAAATATCGCACCATGCTTATTTAGAGCAAGTGTTTATGAAGAGTTCTAAATATATAGGTTCTAAATTTAAGTATTCTAATATTAATCAAGATCTAAAATCGCGTGATCTGAAAAATGCTTTAGAGTTACTTTGTTCAGCAGGCGTGATTCATAAAGTAATTCGTACATCTGGTGCAGGATTGCCTTTTGAGGCGGAAGCTAGTGATAAGGATTTTAAAGTTATACACTTAGATGTAGGTTTAGTCCAAAATATTTTAGGTATGAATGAAGAAATTGCTTTAGGAGAAGATTTTCATTCTATTGCGGCAGGTGCGATTACGGAACAGTTCGCTGGTCAAGAGATCTTAAACGCTAAAGACTTTTATACTAATGATAGTTTGTACTATTGGGAAAGAAGTGGTTCTAATCAATCTGCTGAAGTAGATTATCTCGTGAATGTAGGTTCCAGAGTGGTACCTGTAGAAGTTAAAAGTGGTAAGCGCGGGAAATTAAGAAGCCTTCTGAGTTTTATGAAGCAGTATGAAAGCCCTATTGGCATTAAATTTTCACAGGAAGCACTGTATAGCGATAAAGATATTCTCTCTATACCTTTGTATGCGATTGCTGAGTATCGGCGTTTGGTGAAAGAATTTATGAAGCTCAAGAATTGGGGAATCTAAGGTAAAACACTATCCCACAAGTTTTCTAAAAAAGATTTATTTGGATCTAGCTTCCCAGCAGCT
>JBMOEX010000033.1:0-20081 GCA_049314535.1 Vampirovibriophyceae bacterium
TGAGGGTTGACTTTTTCATTGTAAAAGCTGGCGCTTTTACAGATCTTCGTCTCCGCCATTTTTTAATAAATTAAAATAAGTTTGACTGCGGGAATCGAATCATAAGGATGCTGAGAATCGTATCAAAATGATACGATTCTTGGATTCTAAATGATATGATTCTAGTTATGTCTCTAGGGCTGAATAATAGGCAAAATAAAATAATATTAGAGCTTCAAAAACAAAGCCAATCCATTGCTGATTTACAGCTAATTTTCAGTGATGTTAAAAAAATCACTTTAAATAGAGATTTAAAACTTCTTTTAGAGTTTGGCTTGATTGAAAAGACTGGTCAAGCTAGAGCCACTAAATATCAGATAGCTAAAGTATCAAATTTATTAGTACCCATCAATGTTGCAGAGTATTTTAAAAATGATATTGATGAAAGAAAAATCAAAACAAGTTTTAATTTAGAAATCTTTCAGATTTTTAAAGAGGCAAAATTCTTATTTACAGAAGCTGAGAGAAAAAACTTAGAACAGCTCAACTCTGCCTATAAACAAAGGTATTTAAAAGCAAGTAAAATTACCAGAGATAAAGAACTTGAAAGGTTCACGATAGAATTGAGCTGGAAATCATCTAAGATAGAGGGGAATACCTATAGTATTCTTGATACTGAAGCTTTAATCAAATCAGCTCTGAGAGCTGATAGTAAAAGTGAAGCAGAAGCACTTATGATACTGAATCATAAAGAAGCTTTTGATTATATATTTCAAGAACCTGCTCACTACAATGAATGGAGCCTACAAAAAATATTAGAATTGCATTCACTCTTGATGAAAGGCTTAGGAATAGAAAATAAACCACGCTCTCACCAAATCGCTATTACTGGTACTAATTACAAACCTTTAGATAATCAATGGCAAATAGAAGAGGTTCTTAATAAATTTATTGAGCTGATTAATCAATTCAAATCAGGCTTGGACAGATCTTTGGCGACCTTAGCACTTTTATCATATATCCAAGCTTTTGAAGACGGTAATAAGAGAACTAGTAGGCTTGCCGCAAACGCCTGTCTGCTTGCTGATGGCTACTGCCCTCTTTCTTTTAGGAGTATTGATGAAAATGAATATAAGAAAGCCGTTCTACTGTTCTATGAGCAGAATAATTTAAGTTATTTAAAACAGCTCTTTATTGAACAGTTTGAGTTTGCTGCAAGTAACTATTTGCCAAGGGCAAATATGTAATAATTTTTTAGTTGAATTTCCTGCATTATGCCGCAACCGCAGCATAATCTTTAAAAGTCTTATCAGTAGTAGCCTTGGTAGTATTCACGTAATAATAATTAGCGAAATTGTTCATAGCCATGCTGAAATGTGAAAGTATGTGTGAGACATGTTTTGGAGTGAATGACTTGGCTACATCACAGATAGAGACGACACCATAGAAAATAGCTGAGAGCTTATTGTTAATATCAGGGTGAATAAATTTAGCCCAGTCACAGCCTATTCCCCCTAGGTTACGTATTATTGAAGAAGCCTTCCCTAGAGGGCTGTGGTGATTCGAGCCAGCTAGCATTCCACCTATAGCACCAAGAAAGTTTCCCCAAGCACAGAAAAACATGGTATGCCCTTGTTCTTTATCAGGATGAATGAAAACCTTTCTGTTAGCCCCGAATAGATTACCAAAGGTCTCTTTACACATAGTTAAAAAGGCTTTGCCGTTTTCTTGTAAATCTTCTAGAGCTGAACTTGGTGTACCCTGGGGATTTTCTTTCGTCGCATTCGGGAATTTGATTTTATGTCTTTGAGCTTGCTCAAACATAGTAGGACCACTGCTAATGCCAGATGCAGTGAACACAGATTCTAGTGGCATAAATGGTACTACTGTTGAATAAGCTAGTCTAGATAAACCTTCCCAAGCGCGTTTGCCAGCTACGGCTTCCACGCCTTTATGAGTGTAATTTGCGACGTTGACTAACTTAGAAAAGCCTAAAATATATTTATCTAAAAACTCGGTTAGTGGCTTTGGAATGGTTTCAGATATTCCTCCAGCGCCTGCTACTAAGTGCCCCAGTGAAGCAGCGGCGTAGCCAATGACTGGCAGTGTATCACGAACAAAATTCAAAGCTTTTGAATCAGTTGCCGGAACTCCCTCCATTCCATCCAGTGAGTGGAAAGCTGCTTCATTTGCACCAAGTTTAGCTAGGAGTGAATTTTTATTTCGATTTAACTCAGGACTTACTTGTTCTAAGGGTGACTGTGTATCAGTATTATGTTTATCATCAACAACAAAGATAGTTCTGCGATGCAGCCCCCATCACATTTGATGATTGTTCTAGCATATTTATTGTTTTTTCTTTTTGCAGAACTTGCATAGGGTTAAATTGTAACACAGAATAAATATGGTTAAGTGAACGAAGGAATTTAAAGTTTTATTTAATGTAAGCCTTTGTACTCATACTGATTTCACAAATTCTTTCAGAAATAGCGTTAATAGATTTTAAAGTATCGAGAACTTCAAGATTCAATCTATCTCTATCATGTTCATTAATTTTACAGATATCTTCAATTGCACGCATTCTAAATCTTTCATAGAAAGAACCCGAGGCTTGAAGTTGAGCCTCTACTGATTCTGCCTGATTCGGTGTATCTTGAATAAATGAATTTAACGAAGCGTTAAACGATCTTATAGTGCTAACTAAATACTTATCTAAATCTTTAAATCCATTATCGAAATCGGGAATTTTCCCGTCCATATGATCAAGTCCAACTTTAAGAGTATGTACTACTTGCTCACATTCGTTGATGATTAAAAGGATATCTAAAAGTTCAGTGACTTCATCTATAGTGAAAGTCTTACGGTGAGAAGACTTTAATTGACGTAGAAACTTAACTAAACCTAAGCGTAAATCATGATGATCTTCTATTAGTTTTCTAATCTTTTTTTCATCAAGGCTTTGTCTCTTGATGAAATATTTACCAGCTACTAAAAGCATTTCCCTGATTATGTTTCGCATGGACCTTAAAGCATTCCTTGATTCAGCTAGAGCTACATCTATATCTTTGGAAAATTTTTCTATTTCAGGAATAGTATATTTTTGATATTTCCCTTCGTTGGAGTCTGGCACGCATAAGCAAGAAAGCCAAGCAAGCTGTTTCACAAAAGGAATGGCAATTAATACTGTGATTATATTGAAGATTGTCTGAGCGTTAGCTATGAATTGAGGGACATTATCTTGGGGAGTGAATTGCTGTACAAAATTAGTAAATTCTGGAATGAAGAATACAAAAGGTAAGACACCTAAAATATTAAAAAGTATATGAGAGGCTGCTACTCTGCGAGCTTGAAATGAGGTATTAAGTGAAACTATAACAGCAGTGAAACAAGTACCAATATTAGCTCCTAGCATTAATGGTATTACAGCCATTGGTGTAATTAATCCTTGTAGGGCTAGACCTATCATTACACCTAAAGCACCACTGCTTGAATGAATTAGTGCTGTAAAGAGAGTTCCTACCAATATCCCGATGAGAGGATCTTGGAAATTTTGCATCATATCTAAGAATATTTGAGAATGCTGTAAAGGTTTCATGGACTCAGACATAAGCTGTAAGCCGAAAAGCATAATTCCTGAGCCAAGAATTGAATTTCCGATGTAAACAACTTTATCTTTTGCCGCAGTAACTTGTATCAGAAAACCTATGCAGACTATTGCTAGAGACCATTTGATGATGTTAAATGCCATGATATGGGCTGTAACAGTTGTTCCAATATTAGCTCCTAGCATTACACCTATAGTTCTTTCAAAATTTACAATATTTGCTTGAACAAGTGAGACTAGGATTGATGTTACGGCAGTACTACTTTGTACTAAACCTGTAAGCATAGTTCCTAGGAAAATTCCATGGAAAGTAGTTTTAGTTGCTTTTTCGACTATGGTCTTAAAAATAGGCCCAGCTAAGCTTTTCAAATTCAGGCATATTAAATCTAAACCAAAGAGCAGCAAAGAAGCACCTCCAAGCAAGGTGATCACGGAAAATATATTAAATTCGCTTTGAGCCATGGTTCTATCCAAAAAAGAATTGTAGCCTTAAAACAAATTTAAGGAATATTTAATCTTTCCGGGCTTTTTTGTGAAGTTTTTTTTGCTTTTTTTTTCTATGATGTAGAGTTGCAAGGTTTATTAATTAACGAACCTTTGTAAAAGGAAAATATCAAATGAAAAAAATGTCTGCATTATTTGCTTTACTTGTTGTAGCTACTCTATCTGCTAACGCTAACATGGCTGAGC
Organism: Vampirovibriophyceae bacterium; assembly: GCA_049314535.1. Classification (GTDB taxonomy): domain Bacteria; phylum Cyanobacteriota; class Vampirovibrionia; order LMEP-6097; family LMEP-6097; genus LMEP-6097. The sequence continues at coordinate 4,274 of JBMOEX010000033.1, forward strand.
AAAAACCAGCTAAAACTGAGCAAAAACCAGCTAAAGCTGAACAAAAACCAGCTAAAGCTGAACAAAAAACAGAAGCTAAAGCTCCTGCTGCTAAAGCTAACATGGCTGCTCCAGCTGCTAAAGCTCCAGCTGCTACAACTCAAAAGTAATTTTTGAAAGTTTAAAGAGTAATTAACAAAAAGAGGGCTTTAAAGCCCTCTTTTTGTTAATTACTTCGATTGTCTTTTAGCTAGGACAATCTAGGAAATTAACTAGTCTAAGTTTAATAATCTAGGGATTCGGTCAAAAGAAAAACGCTCTGATTTTTTCCTTTCTAGTGCTTCTTTTTCTAACATTTCTAAGCGAGAATCTACTCTCTGAGACATTTCTTTCTTGTTAATTTTTTGCTTGATTGAGTTTGATTGTGGTTGATTCCGTTCATGTTTTTCGACAACTTTACTGTTTTTATAGTTAGGGTAAAATCTTTCTGCGACATCTTTTTCGTCATAGCTTAAAAGCTCATCTACGTGACCATGGGAGAGTTTTCCTTCATCTCCTAAGTCTAGTTTTTTGCCAAATAGCATATCGGTAGCATCTTCGTGTGTCATTTCAACTGAATCGACTACTTGCTCCATTTGACGAGAGCCTTCGCGAACTTTTCTTAGTTGCTTAACTATATCTCTTTGGTCAATTTGTAGGATTTTAATATTCTGCTCATTATCTCTGCCAAGACTTTTTAATTTTTTTACTTCTTGTTCAAGCATTTGAATAGTGTCTACTTGTCTATTTAAAATTTCTCGAATCTCAATAATTTGAGAGCCGATAAGTTTAATGGTATCTAAAGCTCTTTTACTAGTACTGGTAGGGTTGGTATTTTGCATTTTTTTCTCCACGATAATTGGAACTCAATTATTTAATTTAATTTGTATGATTTATATATTTGACGTATCTCGATTAAATTAACTCAATCATTGAGTGGACACTGTGATAATCTTCCCGTTTACTGCCTTAGCCTGAAAAATCCTAATAAACCTGATTTGCTAGAATATTTTTAATGGCATTCTTCGATTTAAATAACGACTTGCAAACTTCAGACCAAGAAGTTTACGGATTCATTCAAAAAGAACTGGAGAGACAGTCTCAAAATATCGAGCTTATCGCTAGTGAAAATTTCACAAGCAAAGCTGTTATGCAGGCTGCTGCTTCTTGCTTTACCAATAAATATGCTGAAGGCTATCCAGGCAAAAGATACTATAACGGTTGTGAAAACTGTGATGATGTAGAAAGCCTTGCGATTGAAAGAGTTAAAAAACTCTTCTCTGCTAAATACGCTAATGTACAAGCTCATTCTGGAGCGAATGCTAATACTGCTGCTTTCATGGCAATGCTAAAGCCAGGTGACAAGATCCTTGGTATGAGCCTTAAAGAGGGTGGGCATCTTACTCACGGAACTTCTGTTAATTTGTCTGGTAAATTCTATCAAGCTTTTGAATATGGTGTTGATGATAATGGTTTCTTGGATTATGATGCTGTTGAAAGAATAGCTAAGCAAGAAAAGCCACAGTTAATTATCGCAGGAGCCTCTGCCTATCCTCGAATCATTGACTTTAAAAGATTTCGTGAAATAGCTGATAGTGTAGGCGCTTATCTTCTTGTCGACATGGCTCACATAGCAGGTTTGGTGGCGGCTGGTTTACACCCTAATCCTTTACCCTACGCAGATATAGTAACTTCTACTACTCATAAAACACTGGGTGGTCCAAGAGGCGGCATAATTTTATCGAACAATGAAGATCTTTTTAAAAAAATAGATTCTGCTATTTTCCCTGGCTCCCAAGGTGGTCCACTAATGCATATAATCGCAGCTAAAGCCGTTTGCTTCGGGGAAGCTCTAACTCAAGAGTTCAAGGAATATCAGACCCAAGTAGTAAAAAATTCAAAGATTCTAGCAGATACTTTAGTTCAAGAGGGGATAGAAATAGTGAGCGGCGGCAGTGATAATCACCTAATTCTTATCGGTCTAGTGAAGTTCGGTATTACTGGTAAAGATTTAGCTAATCTTTTAGATCAGTACAAAATTACAGTTAATAAAAATGGCATCCCAAAAGATCCTCAGAGTCCTTTTGTAACTAGTGGCATTCGAGTGGGTACTCCAGCTATGACTAGGAGAGGATTCAAGGAGCAGGATTTTAAAGATTTAGGTCTCCTTATCGCGAAATTTATTAAATCAATGGCAGCAAATAGTCTTGGCTTGGACGTGGAGACTGAGACTTTTGTTAAAGCAGAAGTTAGCAGGCTTACGCAAGGCTTAAATTTTTACAAGAGTGAAGTTGCACAAAAGTCCCAATAACAAGGCTGACTGTCTAAATTGAAAATAATAAAAAAATCAACATTTTAGACTAAGTTATGTTAGTTAGCTCCCCCCAAATCTAGGGATTTAGGCTATTATGTGATAGTTGGCCCTCCCAACTTTAAAAGGAAATACGATTGCCTCAAGAAAAATTAAAAATTAAAGGTTCAAATGCTCTCCATGGCGAGGTTTTAGTCTCTGGTGCAAAAAATGCCGTGCTGAAACAAATGGCCGCAGCCTTAATTTTACCGAAAGGAAAAGTTAGATTATCTAACGTTCCAGAACTTTCAGATGTTTATTCGATGATAGATATTCTGACATTGCTCGGTGCAGAGATCAGCTTTAAAGACAAGGTTCTAGAAATAGACAGTACAAACCTGTCGAGTGAAATGGTTCCAATAGAGTTAGCCCGTAAACTGAGAGCGAGCTTCGTCTGTTTAGGTGCTTTAGTCGCAAGATTTAAAAATGCTCAAGTAGCCTTACCTGGTGGCTGTGACCTGGGAGCTAGAAAAGTAGATTTACACCTTAAAGGATTAAAAGCTCTAGGTGTGAAGATTACAGAAGAGCATGGCTATGTTTTTGCTAGTGCTGATAAGCTTGTTGGTACTAAAATTTATTTAGATCTTCCTAGTAATGGGGCTACCGAGAATATTATGATAGCTGCAGTTATGGCAGAAGGTGAGACTATTATAGAAAATGCAGCTAGAGATCCAGAGATAGTAGATCTTGCTAAATTTTTAAACTCTCTTGGCTGTAAAATAACTGGAGCTGGTACTAGTAATATTCATATCGAGGGAGTTGCTGCTGGCGATTTACAGGGTTCAGATTTTAGATGTTTACCAGATAGAATAGAGGCGGCGACTTACCTTGTTGCAGGTGCTATGACGAAAGGTCGAGTTAGAGCTAATTCTGTTGTCGAAGAAGATTTACAAGCATTGTTAAGTAAGCTTGAGGATGTCGGAGTTGATATAACTATTTTTAAATCAGAGATAGAAGGGCTTGTGGATATAGAAGTCTCTGCTGAGAACAGAATTCTAAAAGCAACAGATGTGAAAACTATGTGGTACCCTGGTTTTTCTACTGATATTCAGCCAATTTTCTCAGTATTACTAGCTTTATGCGATGGTACGAGTACTGTAGTGGAAAATATTTACAATTCAAGATTTCAGCATATTGAAGAATTGCAAAAAATGGGTTCTAAGGCTGATGTGAATGGTGAAGTCGCCGTAATTACGGGTGTTGATAAATTAAAAGCTACTCAAGTAGAGGGCCGTGATTTGAGAGCTACCGCTGCGCTCGTCGTAGCAGCTCTTGCTGCTGAAGGTACTAGTGAAGTTCGGGGACTTGTACACTTAGATAGAGGTTATGAAGAATTAGAAGCTAAATTTAGATCGCTTGGAGCGACTATTGAGAGGGTTCCTGATAATTCTATTAATTCTGAAGCTAAAGCCACAGCGAAGATTTAAGTTTATATTCTTCTGGGCTTAAATCTTTATTTCATGATCACAGACTGATTGTTATTACCTTAAAGTGATTTAGAGAAAAGCTTGTGGGCATTTTTCTGTTTTATGTAATGATCGAAAACACTTGCGATATTACGAACAAATAAGCGCCCGAGTTCAGTTACCGTAATGGAGAATCTTTTAATATTCAAAGGGCTGTCTAAGCAAGCGTCGTTTGGCGAAATTTGATTGAGTTCTATTAAACCATCTTGAATAAAAGACTCTAATAGAGAATATTCTTCTTTGTAATTATCATAATCAAGTTCAGTGTAGAAATGACACATTATTTCTTTGATGATTTGTTTGCGCTCAATATCTTTGGCGTCAGAGATGAAAAATTTCTCAGCGGCGAAAGGATCTTCCTCGTTATAATATTCGCTCAATTTTTTTTTATTCTGCTTGTAAGTCCCTTGAATAGAGGATATCGCAGTCAGTCCGATACCAAATAAATCACAACCGTCATGGGTAGTGTAACCCTGAAAATTACGATATAGTTTTTTGTTTTTATGAGCTTTACTCAGTTCATCATCGGGTCTTGCGAAATGATCTAGCCCTATGAATTCATAACCCTCTGCTGTAAAAGATTTCACTGCAAGTTCAAATATTTCAAGCTTAGTTTTTTGGTCTGGTAGAGTATTCTCATCAATATATTTTTTCTGAAAGGGGAAAAATTCAGGTATATGTGCATAGTTAAACAGAGCAATCCTTTCAGGTGATAATTTTATGACTTGTTCAATAGTCCTTTTAAAAGTTTCAAGGTTTTGATGGGGCAAGCCATAGATTAAGTCAAAATTAACGCTGCTGAAGTTGGCTTCATGAGAGATTTCTAGTATATTCTTTACTGATTCATATGTTTGAATACGATTTATAGCTTCTTGGGTTTTTTCATTAAAATCTTGTATTCCCATACTGAGTCGATTGAAGCCTAATCTAGATAAAGTTTTTAAATGTTCTTCGCTTGTGACCCTTGGATCTATTTCAATAGAATATTCGTGGTTAAAAAAAGGCTCATCGACTTTATTTAAAAGATTAAAGTGTTTACCAAGGTGTTCGTAAATTTCCTCTATTTCATCAGGATGGAGAAATGTTGGAGTACCTCCTCCCCAAGCCATTTGTATGACTTTTCGCTCAGGTGAGATTCTTTCACCTATATACTCAATCTCTTCTTTGATGCGTTTTATGTAAGATTTACTGATTTCATGCTTCTTGCTTATTATGATATTGCAAGCACAGTAATAGCATTGGCTTTCACAGAAAGGTAAGTGAAGATATAAAGAATAATTATTGCCTTCGAGATTTGATGCTTCAATTGCGGTTTCAAAGGCTGTTTTCGAGTAAGGCATTCTCCATTCTGGAGCCGTAGGGTAGCTAGTATAGCGAGGCACTGCTCCACCATACTTCTTAAGTAATTCTTGTAAATTAGTATCTGCTTTTTGCAATGCTTATATGAAATCTTAACATTTAATGATATTCATATGCTATCATATTACTTCGTCTATTTTAAAAATAGGGATAGTTTCATATAATGTCTAACAAAGAAGAAAAGAAAAATATTGTAGTAAAGTTCGGTCTTAGCGAGACTGACACTGGTAGAGATGCCGTGCAAGTGGCTTTATTAACGACAAGAATTATTGGTCTAACAGAGCATCTGAAGACTAATAAAAAAGATTATTCGACTAAAAGAGGTCTATTGAAGCTCGTTGGGCGTAGAAAAAGACTTCTTTCTTACATAGAGAGAAGAGATGTCAAGAGATATCGTGAATTGATTGCTGAGCTTAATCTGCGTAAGTAATTAATTCATATATTTATTATTCTGTTTTAGCTTTAATTTCTAGAGTTTAGAAAATCTCCTTAATCTGTGAGATATTTATAGGTTATTATTTAATGAGGCTTTAATATAGAGCCATGGCTTTTCTTGATTGCTATTTTCTGGATTTGCTGTGTTTTGTGTGAATGCCTGTTTGAAAAGATAGATAAAGTGGGCGTGTAGCTAAAAACGCAGAAATTGGAGTTTCGCTACACACCTGGAATCAAAAGATAATTAAGAGAAGGAATAATATATGTTTAATGAGAAGAAGAAAAAATTTACTATAGCTGGAAAAGAGATAGAAGTCTCGACTGGTAAGCTGGCTCGCCAAGCGACAGCAGCGGTGCAGATCAAATGTGGAAATACTATTCTTCTTGTTACTGTAACTAAATCAGAGAAAGCTAAAAAAGAATTAGATTACTTCCCTTTAATGGTTGATTTTGAAGAAAAGATTTATTCAGTGGGTAGAATACCTGGTAGCTACAACAGAAGAGAAGGAAGAGCTAGCGATAAAGCTGTCCTTACCTCTCGTTTAATAGATAGACCTATAAGACCACTCTTCCCAGATGCTTACAGAAATGAAGTTCAGGTCAATGTAATGACTTTATCTGTGGATCAGCTATATCCGCCAGATACTCTTGGGATGTTAGGTGTTGGTTTTGCTTTAGAATTATCTGGTTTACCTGTCGCTGGTGAAGTTGGTGCTGTAAGAATATCTCTAGATGCGGATGCTAATTTTATTGTCAATCCATCTGAGGAAGAGGCTCTTAGCTCTCCTTTAGATATAGTCGTAGCTGGTACAGAGGACTCTGTGATGATGGTAGAGGCTGGTGCTAATTTCGTTGAAGACGATAAAGTAGTGGATGCTATTGCTTATGCTCATGCTCGCATTCAGGAACAAGTTGCAGTGATTAGGGAGTTTGCCAAAGAAGTTGGTGTGACTAAAGAAGAATTTATTAATCCAGAACCTAATTCTAAATTGATAGAGATACTTGAAACGCACGCTAAAAAAGATTTAATTGAATCTATGCAGAATGCTAATAAAGAATCTAGAAGAGCGTGGGTAGCTAAAGCTCAAGGGAAAGTAGATGCAGCGTTGGATGCGCTTGCAGAAGATGATGAGCTTCATGAATATCTTTTAGATAACCCGCATGAACTATCTGTACAATTGAAAAAGTTAGAGAAAAAACTTTTACGTAAGCAGATTACGGAAACGGGTGTGAGAGCTGATGCTAGAAAAAATACTGAGATAAGACAACTCGATATAGAGGTGGGTTCTTATCCAGGAGTTCATGGTGATGGTCTTTTCACAAGAGGTAATACTCAAGTTTTGGCTTTACTTGTTTTAGGTACAGAAAAATTAGCGAGATCATTAGATGGTATAGATTCAGAGACGCAGAAATTCTATATGCATAACTATAATTTTCCAGGTTGGTCTGTGGGAGAGGCGAAGCCAAACAGAGGCCCGGGTCGTAGAGAAATAGGTCATGGTGCTCTTGCTGAAAGAGCTGTACAGCCTTCACTACCAAAGAGAGAAGATTTTCCTTATGCGATGAGAGTGGTTTCAGAAGTACTTGAATCCAGTGGATCTACTTCTATGGCAGCTACCTGTGCAAGTTCACTTGCTTTAATGGACGCTGGTGTTCCAGTAACTACTCCAGTAGCTGGTATCGCGATGGGTCTTATTAAAGAGGAGTCGAATACAGTGGTTCTTACTGATATTCATGAATTAGAGGATTTCTTAGGAGATATGGACTTTAAAGTAGCAGGTAACGATAAGGGTATCTCGGCTTTACAGATGGATATCAAGATTAAAGGTATATCGCTAGAGATTATTAGAACAGCTATTAAACAAGCAAGAGAAGGTAGATTACATATTTTATCTGCAATGACAGCTGTGATAGCATCTCCAAGAGAGGTTCTTAGAGCAAATGCTCCAAGAATCGTTTCATTCAAGATTGATCCAGATAAAATTGGTGCGGTTATTGGCTCTGGTGGTAAAAATATTAAGTGGATTACAGAAGTTACTGGTACTGAGATTAACATTACTGATGATGGTACTGTCTGTGTCTACTGTGTATCTGAAGAAGCTGCAAATCTTGCTAAGAAGTACGTTACTGTAAATGCTGAAGGTGCTAAGCAGGGGGAGATATGGGAAGGTGAAGTCGTTAAAGTTTTAGATGGTGTTGGCGTTATCGTTGAATTAATACCAGGCGTTAGCGGCTTAGTTCATATTTCTCAGATCGCACTTGAGAGAGTTGATGATGTTCATGAATTCTTTAAGGTCGGAGATAAGACTAAAGTTCTAGTTCAAGGTCTAGATTTTAAAGGTAGAATGTCTTTATCGATCAAGGCTTTACTGGAAAATACTCAGAGAGCTGAAGAGCCAGTGGCTTAGATTAAGGATCTTAGTATTTGAAAAAAGGAGACTGTTTTTAAGGAGCGGTCTCCTTTTTTATTTGTTGTTAGTTAATGTAACAGTATCCAGAGATGGAAGCTGGGTAATTGTGATATTAAACTGTAAATATGTAAAAATTTTATTTTAGTATGCTTTATATCCCTATGGGTGATACTTTTACATCTGGTGATAAATCTGGTAATGTTGTTTTGCCACCACATAAAACTCATCTGCGTCAGTTCTTGGGAAGTGTTGAAGGGATTGGTCCTACGCAAGTTGCACCTATAGCTCACTCTATCAATGATGATAACGGTGATGGTTATTTTAAGCGTGATGAAATAGAGAGGGGAATAAAAGCTTATCTTTCAGGACCAGATTCAGCTTACTCTGTACCAAAGCCTGAGCTAGACCGTACGGTAGAATTTTATATGAAAAAGATTGATGAATCTAAAAAGCCATATGCAGATGGTATCCCTGCGACGTATGTAATAAAAATGGAACCTCACACTAGGAGAGAAATGATATTTTCGAGGCTAACTAGTTGAGCCCTTTAAGGAATTACAGGATTTAGCTTTGATTACAAAAAAAAAGGAAGCAATAATGCTTCCTTTTTTAATAAAATAGAGTCTAGCGTTTAGCTATCTTTCCAGGCCGTCTCCAGCCAAGTATTGTCACCGCAAACTGCCTTAACTGTCGTGTTCGGGATGGGAACGAGTGTGATTCAGTCGCTTGGAACGCTAGATTTAATATCTTAGCAAGTGGACTATGGTTCTGCAAGAGTCTTGAATGAGTTTAATTTTTTTCTTATTATTTTGTAGATAGTGAACTGAAAACGCAGATGTTAGAATGTTTCTTTATGGCAGGCACTCTTGAAAAAGATAATATTGTTATTGTTGAAGATAAAGCTGATTTAGGCTCTCTTGGCTATATGGAGCTTATGGATTCTATGGGTGGTGATTTATCTATCGTGAATTCGGCAAGAGTTTCTTACAATAAATATTCTGCGGAATTTGAAGAAAAAGATAAAAAGCTAATAAAATTTTTAGCTAAGCATAGGCATTGGACGCCTTTTGAGCAAAATTCTATTACTTTTAGAGTTAAGTGTCCCATCTATATCGCTCGTCAGTGGATGAAGCATAGATGCTGGGTTTTCAACGAAATTAGTGCGAGATATACGAAATTTGATAACACTATCTATAGACCAGAGGAGTTTAGAGAACAGGCCGAGACTAATAAGCAAGCTAGTGTAAAAGCGAGTGAGAGTCTAGATCAGACCATTGCAGGTGAAATATACGATAATGCGGCTAAAGCAGCTATAGATGCATATAATAAACTAATAGAGCTAGGCGTATGCAGGGAGCAGGCTCGTGGCGTGCTTCCTGTTGGCTCCCATACAGAATTCATTACTACAGTTAATCTAAGAAATTTTATGCATTGGTATAATCTCAGGGCTCCGAAAGAAGCTCAGTGGGAGATTCAACAGTATGCTAAGGCTGGAATACAGCTGGTTAAAAGAGTTTTTCCAGTGGCGGTGGAATGCTTTGAAGAATTAGAGAAAGAGTCTCTGTTAGAGGTTTCTGAAAAAGGTAATTAAATATGATAATTGTTATTGGAAAAATCGTTTTGCTGCTTGCAGCTATTTTATTTGTCTGCTTGTGGTTCACTAATGCAGTAGAAAATATTGGAGTACGCCTGAAATTAGGTGAGCAAGTTGTTGGGAGTTTACTTGCGGCCATCGGAACTGCCTTGCCTGAGACTCTCTTACCTATTATCGCTATATTTTTAGCAGGCTCTGCTCATGGTGATCCAAAGACTGATATCGCTATCGGATCTATTGTTGGTGCACCTTTTCTTCTATCCACTTTGGCTATGGCTCTTTTAGGCTTGGCTATATTGGTAAATTACAAAAAAAGACAAGACTTAAATTTAAGAGCGGCTCACGATCATATAAGTAAAGATTTGACATATTTTATAATCGCTCTGTCTATAGCTATGTTAGCTACTCTTTTCCCAGATGCTATATCTAAAATAGTTTTCACTGTAATACTCTTAGGGATTTATGTGACATATTTTGTGACGACTTTGAGAGAGGGTTCTAATCATAATCACAGTGAAGAGGATGCGGAAGGAGTTGATGCACTTTATATATCTAGTGTTGCGGTAGCTGGTTTTCGTTTACCCTCGAATTTATTCTGGATGATTGCTCAGGTCTTACTTTCATTACTCGGGATTATTTATTTCGCTCATAGGTTTATTATTTCTATCGAAGAAGCTTCTGTAATGATGAATGTAAGTCCATTAGTATTAAGCTTAATTATCGCCCCTATCGCTACTGAGCTTCCAGAGAAGGTAAATAGCTGGTTCTGGGCGAGTTCTGGTAAAGATGGTTTAGCTATGGGTAATATCACTGGAGCTATGGTATTCCAGTCGGCTATTCCTTGTGCAGTAGGCGTGAGTATGACTCCTTGGGATCTGGATTCGCATACTATGTTCTGTTTTGTTTTAGCTTTACTTTCAGCCTTTATTCTTTTGCTCTCTCTGAAAGTATTTAAGCGTGTTCATGCTGCGACACTTACTTTTCTTGGCTTTTTGTATTTGCTATATCTAGTTGCTATAATTTTATTCTGATTTCAGAGTTTCCATATTCGGGGATTATTTAATCGCTTTAAACTATTATGACTCAACATATAACAGGTGAAATATTCGGACAGCAGGTCAATCTTGACACTCTTTACTATGCTTGGGGCACGATGGCTTTGGTTTTAGTAGTAGCAGCTTATCTAGGATCTTCTTTACAGAAAGAAGTTTCAAAATATGGCATGAAAGAGTATCTCGCAGAGTCAGTTGTATCTTTTTTTAGAATTTTAACTACTGGTCAGATTGGTAAACGAGGTGATCAGTTTGTACCTTTGATCGGAAGCATTTTTATTTTTATTCTGGTAAATTATTATGCTGGCTTACTGCCATGGCAGTTAGGTAAGTTTTTCCATTGGTGGCCTACTTTGCCAAGTCATGGTGAAGAACACGCTCATATATGGCATGGAGCTAGTACCTGTGCTGATATTAATGTTCCTGCTGCGATTTCTATCTTAGTTGTTTTCATTTATTTTGCTGCTGGAGCTATGATCGGTGGTTGGAAGTATGTTCAAATGTTCTTACCAATTAATTTTTCTAAAGAAAAAGGTTTGAGTTTAAATTTAATGTGTTTAATTGAGCTTATGGATCTTTTAATTCGTCCGCTCACTCTTACCCTGCGACTCTTTGCAAATACTGTTGCTGGAGAGACTTTATTGGCTACTTTTATTGGTTTGGTGGCGTTAGTTATTCCTGTAGTTGTTCTTGGTTTTGAAATGTTTGTTGGATTATTACAGGCTTTTCTATTCGCTATTCTTACTTGTGTTTATATTGGTGGCGCAGTGCAGCATGCTGAGCATCTTGTGCATGATGAACATCATTAATCCGTGTTTATAGAGCATTTTATCCATATATTATTTGAGATACTGCCTGTATTCTTTATTGCGGTTATTTGCTCGTCCTTACTTGAAGTTTATTTACCTGATGGGTATTTTGAAAAAGTAGGATTAGTGGCTTTAGCTGGTGCTAATCTTTCTGGGAAATTTTCAGAGATATTAAGGTATCATTTACACCTTTTTTGGATGATATTGGTTTCAGCCTTTCTCGGTGCATTAATTCCTATTTGCACCTGTGGAATGATTCCACTTGCTCTAGGGCTGTATCGTAAGCAGCTTGATTGGAAAATAATTTTAGCTTTTTTGCTTGCTGGAAATGCTTGTAGTGTTCCAGCTTTAATCCTTAATTATGGAATTTTTGGTTTAGAGACTAGCATCTATCGTTTATTAATGGCGATAGCTTTTGCTGTTTTAGTTACTTATGTTTTCATTTTTTTTGGAGAAGCGAAAATTGCAGATTTTATTGCGTTGAAATTAGCTCCAGATGGATCATCTAAGGAATCTTGTTGTGAAGCTGATCATCATCATGGAAACGCAGAAATTGGAGATGGTGATCAGTCCCATCATGGCACTGTTGCAGAACGTGCAAGTTCAAGGCTGAGGAGGACGAATGACCGCAGTGTACTACAGGTACATGAGGATTATGAGGATGACGAAAACGCAGAAATTGGAGTTCTGCAACAGTGCCATCAGCATAAACTAGGGATGACGGAAGTCCTCGCACATATACGAGAGGATCTTATCGCTGCGATAAAACAGTTTTTACCGTGGATACTTTTGTCTGTGGCTCTTGCAAGCTTGCTTCATTTTAATTATGAGTCTCTGACTGCTTTTCAGTCTGTGATAATGAATAAATATTTATCACCTTGGATTTTCTCACTTATCGCATTTCCTTTTTATTTTTGTGCAGGTGCAGATATCCCTATGAGTCAAGAATTTTTAAATATGGGAGTGCCTATAGGAGCTGTGCTTGCCTTTATGACGGCTAGTCCGTCTGTGAATTTAACTACTGTTTTTGTCTACAAGCAGGCATTTGGCTTAAAGGCTGCTATTTACTTGACAGTTATTTCTGTTGTGGTTATTGCTTTGCTGTCGGCTTTTTGTTTTTAGGAGTTATAGTTTTGTATTCGTATAGTCTTCGTGACTAAGGACGGTATCATAAAGTCCGATGTCTTCTCCTTCACGTTTATTAATTCCAATATATTCTAAACTAGCATCTTCATAGCGTTTGAATTTATAAACAGCATCATTCATTAGTGCAGAATTGAAAACACCAAGACTGACCAACAGTTGAAAGTCTTTTACCATCAAGCCAGTCACTTTTTTAAAAAGCCCAGGCTCAATTTGAGTAATAACATCTTTCAAGCTTTTTTCTCTATAATCTGTAAGATACATAAACACTGGTATGCGAGTAGCGAATTTAATTAATTTATCTTGTATTTGCTTTCTAAGGCTTTTATATTCTTTTTCTTCAACTGATAATTCTTTTTTTTCTTTTTCGCTAAATTCTTGGCTGTTTGTATCTTTTTTTATTTTTTTGACCGCTTCAGATTTATTAATAATAGTTTCAATCTCTTGATTTAAAGTTCTAAATCCTTCAATACTCATTAATGCATTCATTGCATCTTGGTTTGCCATCAGTCTTGCAAGTGTGTTGTTATCTACGTTAACAAGTAAAGCACTTTCCCATCTTCTCGCTAAAAGAGTCGCAGTAGTACCACTCATTGCAATATCTAGAATTCCAGCTGCATCTATTTGCTTCATTGAGCTGCCATCATAGGCTAATACTGGAAGGAAATTGATAAATTCTTCAACATTTTTTTCAGGATTCGTCTCATTAATATTTAAACGACAAGCATAATCCGCAATTTGCTTTAACGCCCGATTAGGTGCAAAGTCAAAAAGATAACACTCTTCTTTGAGAATCTCTTCTCTATTGGGGGATCTATCATCAGGATTTTTAATAACCCATGGGGTCTGAACTCGAAAAGCTGCTTGAAAATAAGTTTCGGGAGTTGACAAATTACGTAACATGAAAATACCAGTCCAAGGCTTAATGGAGACTCCTGTACTTAATTTTCCACAAGAAAGAGTTATGGTTTTAGATTTTAATGAATTATCTGTCATTGCTTTAAGAACTGGTTGAAGTGCTTCAGCACCGCTGCCAGCTTCGATTCCAGCTGCTACAACCACGGTGTAGTCATGGTAAAACTTATTCTGACGTTGTTTTAACAAGTTTGACATGGCGTAACAGGCGGAGATACTTGGTAAAAACCAAAATGTATGATTCAAAACCTTTAACAATGGTATATGTGAAAATGGCAATGGTGGTTTTTTTGCACCCATTTTTAAATTATCAATAGTTGTTTCGTTAAAAGCCCCTCGAATTAAATCTAACCATTTTTGGACCTGCTCCTCATATTTAAAGTGAGCTTTTTCTCTGCACCCCTCAGCTTTAAAAAAAACATTTAAATCGAATCCATCAAATTCACCCTGCATGGCTACTTGAGCAATTGAATCAGGCAATTGGTATGTGAGCATAACCATTCTTGGTAAAGCGGCATAAGGATTGACAGAACCTTGCCAAGACTTTTTAGCTCTCTGTTCGTCAGAATAAGTCCAATTGAAAATCTGTTCTTCAATAAACTCACCAGAATTAATCGCACGAAATGGTGTGCCAGATAAATAAAGATAATGGTCAGAAGTGATTGGAAGTATCTCTTCAAAATGCTCTACCTTATCTTCTTCCAAGAAACCATCCTTCTCGATTTTTCTGAAATCATCAATTTCTTGTTCAGCTTCTAAATCTTTGCCAAATAAATCACGGGCATTATCACGCCAAGCACCAAAATGATATTCATCAAAAATCACAAGATCCCAGTGGGTAGCATGGACCCACTCATTCTTGGTTTTAATTCCATTGGTTTGTTTATTTCGCCCTAGATAGTCCTGAAATGAGCCAAAACAAACTAATGGCTGCAAAGAATTAAATTCTGGATCATTGAGTTCACCACCTTCATTCTTTGAAAAGAAACTCCATCCCTCAAAATCAATATGTGAGAGTAAATCTTCTTTCCAAGCTTCCTCTACTGCTGGTTTAAACGTGAGTATTAATATCTTCATCCAATTCATTGTTTTTGCTAATTGATAACTAGCAAAGGTTTTTCCAAAACGCATCTTGGCATTCCATAAAAAATGTGGAATTTTCTGAGGATTCTCTTTCTTTCTTTACAATGCGGTGTACATCATGATCTGTAAAAGAGCTACCATCTTGCTTCATGGCTGATTCTTCAAATACAATCTTGTACTTGATTGCAGCTGTACCTAATTGTTCTTTTATGCGAGTTCTGACATCACGATCTGTAAAACCTATTTTTAGCCAACCCTTATGTGTATCTACTCCTAATAATTCATAGGCATAAATTGTAGGATTCGTGAGCGGTCGAGGTGGAAAAAATTCTTTATTCATAGTTTAATATTTTCTCTAACTCTGTCTGTAAGCGCGCTCTATCAGGTAAATACAGTTGATATTTACTAACGAATAGTTGGTTCGTAATATTTTCGGTAGCATATTCAACCAAAATATGATCTTTATAAGCACCGAGTACTATGCCTATAGGTGGATTATCTCCTTCTGTATTTTGCTCTTTTGCAAAATAATTCAAATATAAATTCATTTGTCCGATATCATGATGTTCTATTTCACCACGCTTCAAATCAAGCAGCACAAAGCATTTAAGGATACGGTGATAAAAAACTAAATCAACAAAAAAATGACGATTTGCAAGTGTGATTTTATATTGCCTGCCAATGAAGGCAAAGCCGTTTCCTATCATTTGTCGTTTTAACTCTCGAACACTCCAATTTTCTTTTTCACACTGCTTTATATAAAAGTTAATTTCTAAGTCATTATCTGATTTTAAAATTTCTGCATAGTGACTCCAGCTTAATAAACTAGATAATGTTTCGTAACTCTCAGATTTTCCAGACACTGTCTGGATTTTTGAAAAAGTTAAATATAGTTTTCTGATTAAAAATAAATTAGATCTGCTAAAACCCTTCCCAAGCTCTAGTGTTAAATCCTTAGAAAGCTTTGTTAAAAGCTGATTGCCATATTGTGCTTTCTTTGAGCCTTTTTGCTCAAACTCTACAATATGTCGTCCAATCTGCCAGTAGCTCTGTAATAAAACTGTATTAACTGCCTTAGCAGCTTCAGTTCTACCTTGCTGTAAAATATCTCCTATAGTCTCTTTGAGAGTTGTATAAGCAGCGGGTTGTAAGGCTTTGTCTTTAGTCATTTTC
>JBMOEX010000034.1:0-19998 GCA_049314535.1 Vampirovibriophyceae bacterium
TCGTATGCAATGTGCGTTAGCCCTGCTGTCTCCTCAGCGGGGCTATTTTATTTTTTAACCTCAGCCTCAAATTTGCATATTCGAGCTGCCCGCAATTTTCAAAATTTTAGCAATCAACTCTTGACAGAACACTAGATTGATAGGATTCTATAAGCATGGCCGAGTTTCGGCCCAAAAACACTCAAAAATCCTTTAGAGATGAGCTTAAAAGAAAAACTAAAAACAATAAATAAAAACATTAGCAATTTTGCTGGGCAACATAACGTAAAACTTATTGCAGTTAGTAAGTATGCAAGCGACGAACAAGTCATCGAAGCTTACTCAGAAGGTATTAGAATTTTTGGAGAAAGCTATGTGGTTTCTGCTTTAGATAGGATAAACAGAATCAGTAATAATTTTAATAATGATGTTGAATGGCATCTTGTTGGTACTTTACAGAAAAATAAAGTAAAAAAAGCCGTCGGTAATTTCAGACTCATACAATCTGTAAATTCATTAGAGCTTTTAAAAAGTATTGATGAGCGCTCTGCTTCACTCGGCATCAGGCAAGCAGTATTAATTCAAATTAATATATCAAATGAAGCTAACAAAAATGGTTTTACTCCGTCTAGTTTTACTAATGAATTAAATAACTTACTTAATTTTAAAAATATTGAGATTCGTGGCTTGATGGCAATGAATGCCCATCTGAGCTCAGAATCAACATTAGATGAAAATTTTAGAATAATGCGAAACCTTCTTAGTCTTTTACAAAATCAAAGACCAAATGCAGAGTTTGACTTATCTATAGGAATGTCTAGTGATTATTGCGCTGCTCTTCAGCGGGGTTCAACAATGATTAGAATTGGAAAAGCATTATTTGGTTAGAGTGAGGAGTGAAATAAATTATGTTCAATATAAATAGGTTATGGTTAGGCCCTAAGTCAGATTCATTAGATGATGGATTTGATAGTTTATTTACAGTAAAGGACTCTCAGATACCGGCTCCTAGTCGTGAAGTAGAAGCTAAATTAAAAGAACTGGACAGAAAATCATCGGAGACTGGATCAATGGATGTTATATTTGGAAGTAAAAATACCAACAGTAATCATCTAGAAGCTGTTACTGCGAAATCTAAATCCATGAACATATTAGTTATAGAACCAAGAAGTTTTGAAGATAGCATGGAAATAGTGAAAAATTTAAAATCACGAAATACGGTCATCGTAAATCTTCAATACCTAGACAATGAGAGTTCCCAAAGAGTGATAGACTTCGTAAGTGGTGCTGCTGTAGCAATGGATGGTTCTTACGAAAGAGTCGGCTCTGGTGTTTTTATTTTTGCTCCTATAAACTGTAACCTTAAATCCAACAGCGGCTCTGATGTATATAACGAAATCTTCAATAAAGCTTTTAACCAGCAATTCTAAAAAATTCTCCGTTAATAGCCCTACCTATTTTCCCTTTCACCTCAAGCAAGGATAAAAGCATGGAAAGAGTAGTGGGGTTGATTTCAGCCTTTATTTTCAGATGCTCAAAACTACGAATCCCTGATTCGATCAAGGCCACTAATACCTCTGGCGATATTTTGCTATGAGACCGCTGCACAACTCCATTTTCTGCGTTTTCGTCAGTCTCTCTACGAGATTCCTGCACGAGTGCATCTTCTGCATTTTCGTCGTCCTTATGATGCTTAGGGCTGAGAAGAGTTCCACTGTGGGAGCTAAATAAAGAAGAGGGAAACTGCTCGGAGATAATATCCTCTGCAGAATTTAAAAATTTAGCCTTCCCTGAATCTAATAATTCATGATTCCCAGCAAAATTAGAATTCAATCCCTGAGCCGAAAAAGCGAAGAGATTCTTTTTATACTTCAGTGCATATTTAGCCGTAATTAAAGAACCACTTCCTTTAGCCGCTTGGATCAGCACCGTAGAGCTAGAAAGAGCCGCTATTAAGCGATTACGATAAGCAAAAGTCCAACGCTGAGCTGCTGCAAAAGGCTCAAATTCACTAATAATTAAAGATCCCTTCGTCTCTCTGAGTTTTTTAATAAAGAAAGAATTTAGATCGAACTGAGAAGCTAATATGCCCGTACCAAGAACGATAATAGTCGGCATCGAGTTTTCTAGCGCCGCAACATGTGCTGCCATATCAATCCCCTTAGCACCACCGCTAACTATAACTGCTGGGTAAGATGAAAATGATTTCACTAAAGAATTCGTAAAATGTTTAGCGTAAAGATCAGCATTACGTGCCCCAACTATAGCAATATTATTAGCTTCATTAAGTAGTGTAATATCACCAATATAATAAAGATTCTTAGGAGCATCAATAATTCTAGCCAAGGACAAAGGAAAGTCTTTATCTCCAGTTTTTAAAGACTTTACCCCTAGATCATTTAATATTTTATTTTCAGCCTTATTCATCGCAATTCACCCTTACTTTTATAAGGGTACCATGGATTCATAAAATTTTCATATTAAGGGACTTGTTTGTTACCAATCTTTAATTACAACAGCATTAGGCAGTGACTGTAGCTGTTTTAGAAACTGGTGCCTTTGAAATCATCCCCCAGAAAGCAGAAATAGTCTCATTTGCACCACAGAATAATTGTGCAAGACTATCTTGGACTGGAGGAGGGACATATCTATTTAATAGTTCACCGATCGAGGCAAGTATATATGGGAATCCTACCTTGAAATCATTACTATTAAGCACTTCAGCTAATGCCTTATCGGCTCCATGCTCTTTTCTCGCTTCTTTATAAGCTTTATACATTAGCCATAAATCTCCGCCCACGCCACTTAAATTTCTAACAAAACCTATAGATTTAGCCTTAGCAGTACTAACTTCCTCTCCGATAATACTTGAACCAATTAAGGTAGAAGAAATGAGCCCAGTGGGAACTATAATTTTAAAAATATTTTCAATAGGATCATCACCTTTTTTCAATTTATTAAATGAATCCTTAATACTATTCTTTAGCCCACTAAGAAAAAAACTTATATTTTCTCCAAAGGATTTAAAATTCTGAGCCTCATATTTTTCCTTACCTATAGCTAATTTTGCCATTTGTATACCAGGGAACAATCCAGAAGAAACGCTGAAATTAGCAGGTTTTGACTGAAATAACTTAGCGACCAGTGAATAAATCCTTGATATACCATCCATAAAATCATTTTTCACCAGAGAATTTATGCCTGCTAGGGCATTCGGTAAAACAGTTATAGTCTTTGAATACCAAATCGAAGCATTATAAGACAGTTTTTTTATGGATGAAGGTAAATTAGAAGTTTCAACAAAACTATCTAAGAAATGTAACGCCGCACCAATTGAAGAAATAATTACAGGTCTATATCCCTTATTTAGCCCCTCTATTGCTGGACTAAGAACTTGCTGAACAGTCTTGAAAAATTGATTTTCAGAGGCTGGTATCTCTTTATTCTCTGAATTTAGCTGATTATTAGAGACTGATTGAGCCTTAATCTCTTTATCTGGCTGTCCGTGATGAGGCACTTCTGCCTGAGCTAAATCTTTTAGAAAAGCCGAAGATGAAGATGACGGAGTATCAATCTCTTGTTTTTCCGCAGCAGGTTCTATCTTAGGTTCAACACTGCCTAAAGAAGAAGTTATATTTGGCTCCACTGAGAGCTTATTTGTAGCTAATGCCATTTAAGGTATAAAAATATAAGAACTAAAATAAAAAAAATTTACAGGATTCTTAATTAAAGAATCTCAAAAAGACGTCATTAGCTACACATTCGCTGTGCTGAAAAGATATTGGAATTAGTTTTGACTACCAACATTTACAATACTTGTTATTATTGTAACATCATTTCGTATTTAATATTTACATTAAGATCCCGGTCAATATGTTAATATATATTTACAACACTTCACGTATTCGTGCTAAATACCACTTCCGAACAAGCTAAGCCTAGAGAGCCTGTTGGACTAATCAGCCAACAAGTATTTCAGCACG
The DNA here is from genome assembly GCA_049314535.1 of Vampirovibriophyceae bacterium. Taxonomy (GTDB): domain Bacteria; phylum Cyanobacteriota; class Vampirovibrionia; order LMEP-6097; family LMEP-6097; genus LMEP-6097. The sequence goes on from JBMOEX010000034.1 coordinate 3,963, forward strand.
TTAATCAAACATTAGTAAATAACAGTAGATCTGCCTCTGTATCTCAATCCTCAGAAAATTTGATTCCTGATACTAAAAGACTATCCAGTAAATCGAACATCCATGAGACCGAAGAATTTAGGGATTTCCTGCATGCTTTTCAAGAGCTTTTAAAAGGCTCCTCTCCTCAAGGAAATATTAACCTTGACGTATTAAAAACGTTTCTCCAGGCTAGTGCTGGAATTATTAAAGGTTCTGACTTAGAAGAATTACACCAGAATTTACATAAATTGGCTGAGACTGCGATTCAAAAAGATCAAAATGAAATAGATTTAAATATTCACCATCAGGATTCTGACATCAATATAAAAGATTCTCTGAAAGAATTAATTGAGGGCATTTACGCTAAAGCACCTCAACTCATCAAAAAAAGCCAAGAAGAGAGTACTACAGAACGCCCTAAATATACTAATAAAACTTTTGAGACCATTTTTAATAGCATTAAACCTGTCACAGATTTAATTACAAAAAAACAAATACTTCTATCCATATTCGGCTCAATCACACACGGCTTAGATGCATTAGTTAGAGTTACAGGCTGGGGGAAAAACCACGAAAAACAAATCGGCGACATCTCTCTGTGGTGGTCAAAGGTAGTAAACCCCCTCGGTAACATTTTAATGGGGATAGAATCATTAGCAAAAAATGATTTAGTAGACGCCTTAACTAGGTTTTCAATGATCGCAAAATTTACAGTTAAAGAACCTGCCAATTTAGGAATTCCCCTAGGACTATTTCTCTCCCATAGAATGGCAGTCAAGGCGGCACAGAATACTGGCGTCATCCCCAATGTGCAACAATCTTTTAAAAGCATGGGGGAATCAGTTAGCTACTATGTTGATTTTTACAAGAAATTTTTAGGAACTTTAAGTAAACAGCTTACCGAGAATGTAGGTATAGCTAAAAAATTAGAAAACCTCTCTGTTCTCTATAGCTATCCAACGCTAGCTATTTCTAGTATAGTCGGTGCTCTTACGATTAAGGATCAGCTCAATACGCCTTATGCAAGGCTCATTGGTTTTTTACGTAATTCAGCAGGTGGCGCATGTGACATAAGTTTCAGTTTACAAAGAATGCGTAAATTAATAGAAAGGGCAAAAGAGAATCAGCAAGAGAAACCTACGCTTAAGGATTTCTTTAAAGATTATCAAATCAGCTACATGTGGAAATATCTAGTCAACTCAATACTAGATTTAACTATGCGTATTTGGAATGATCCTACATCAGTAACAATTCAATCACAGATATCTAACTCTATCTATGAAATAGCTAACGCCGAGTCCGGTCAAGATCCTGAAGAGACCCCTCCGAAAATCAAAAAACTCGCTCCAGATGGCGCTAATAATATAGTCAATTTCGCAAGGAAGCTAAAACCCTTACTTGAATTACCAAATAATCGTAATGAGGAAAAGGTTTTAGCCCAAGCAAAAACTGCTTAGATCGATGAACATAAGCCTCCAGATGACTGAAGAATACGCACATAAGCTTTACCCTAGAGTAACTAAGCAAGAAATGCTTTCTGTAAACTCAGAGGGTAAAGAACAGGGACAAGTTGAGAATATACATAATCCAACAAAAACTGATTCTAAACCCCTAAACCCATTTCTCCAGTTCTATCAAGACAATTCCAAAACCCTAGATAATATCGCCATGTTTAGTTCTTATGCAGGTATAGGATTACATGGACTCGCTGCTGCTGCACCTATATTAAAGTTTATCCCCGACCCCATTAAAAAAATTACCGATCAATTCGCCACTTTTTACTCTCGATACCTAAGTGGACTACCAATGGTAATATTTGCTCTGCCTAAATTTATAGCTAAAGATAGCATTAAAGCCCTAGCTCAGTGCAGTGCAGCCATATCATTTCCTTTCATTAAAACAGTTGAGAACATGCCAGTAGGCTCTAGCCTCTTCTGCGGTGTTAAAACTGCTATAGAGGCGATAGAAGAGTATAAAGGACCCAAGATACAAAGAAAATCTGATTCATTAAAGCATCAAGCAGAAGAATTTATAGTTAATTATGGGCGAATGTGGAAAGATTCAGCATCTAAGTTAACTTCAAATACTAGTTCAATATCAGAAAAATTTCGACATTTCTGTAATACCATTTTCCTGCCAGGATATTCAGCAGCTCAAACATTAGGTATGCTCTTCTGTCGAGGTCGCTTAGCAGACCAAAACCAATCTCCATTTTTAGATGGAGTAGCTAGGGTTACGAGAACAGAAAGAGGTCTTTTAGGTACATTAACCGATTTCTTCTTATTAGGTTCGAGAATTCTTAAAGAAAGATTTGTCGGTTTAACCTACGTAGGTAGTAGCCTTCTATCTTTAACTACTCCTTGGGTGGATCAAGTTTTCGCGAAACACCCTAAAGCCGTTCAAGAAAATATTTTAAATGTTCTAGGGCAGACCTGCAAGGCTTTAGATGAACTAGGTAATGTTCTTTGGTCTAAAATTCCTAAAGAACCCACAATCAACAACTTGAATTTAGCAGCAGTTTCTTAAAATTAGCTAAAAAATAAGCTTTTAGATATTTACAAAAGAAATTCCACTGATTATACTTGAGGCATGATGAAAAAATTGATCAGTTCTTTAGTTGTTCTTGGTTTTGTATCTACTCCAGCTTTCGCTGATGGTGTTTACAAGTCAAAGCCTACATGCAAAAATGGCAAGTGCAAAACTTGTAATTTTGGTTGTGGACTTTGGAAAGCTACTAAATTCACTCTTAAGCTTCCATTCAGAATCGTTACTTCAACAGGTAAAGGTATCTATGATCTTGTTGTTGATCAAGATTTCTCTGGATTTGAAGAAGGTTACGAATTAATCTAGTATAGTTTTACTGAACAATTAATATTATGTTTCAAAGCTCGGATTTTCAGCGTTATGACGAATCCGAGCTTTGGATTTTTCATGACTATTATTTTAAAAATATTGGTTTAAAAGCCTGGGATTCTGGAGCTTTACCTTTCGCTGGTGCTACGAATTATAGCGAAGCTAGTAAAAAAGCCCTGCTCTTAATAGAGAATCTTCGTCTCTGCGGCCTAGAAAATTCGGATGACACCATAAAAATTCTTGAAATTGGTGCTGGCTCTGGAGCTTTTGCTGAAAATTTCTTATTAGCTTTTGAAAATATCTGTCTAACTGAAAATTTAAATTTCCATAAACGCTTAAAATACTTTCTTACAGATTATTCTCAGTTCACCTTAGATGAGCTTCAAAGAAAAAAACGCCTAAAAGAGTTTCCTAATATTATATTTCAGAGTTATGACGCCTTAGAAAATATTCAAAGCAGCTCACTAAGTGCTTCTGTCGGGTCATTCCACTGCATTTTATCTACATATCTTTTAGATCAGCTTCCTTGCAGGGTTGTAGCGAAGATAGATAATAAGTATAAGGAAAAGTACATTAAATTAATTATTCCAGAAAAATATCTAAACGATGGAAAGCTTTTCAATGAGAAGCTTTTAAAGAAGAATAAATGGATAAAGAAAATAAAAAAAGTCTTTCATTATGAAGAAATAGATACTGAAAATGAAATCCCGACTGAGGATTTCGAAATTCTTAAAACCTGCTTTAGAAAAACTAAAGAATCCACGATCATTTACTCCTATGGAGCGAAGATAGCTCTTGAAAATTCTTTTAAATTACTGCATCCAAAAAACGGCTTAATTATAGCCTCTGACTTTAATGCCGCCGCCCGAGGCGGCGTCGACCTCTATGAACCCTGCTATTACGGAAATTCACTCGCTCAGCCAGTTAATTTCGATTTCCTCTATAAATCTTTTGCTAAACAACAGAAAGTAGTTCTCTTTGAAGACCCTATCAGACCTTTACATACTTTAATTATTTGTGGAGAAAATTTCGAGCACCCTTTAAGGCTAGGAATCACTTATGAACGGGTTTTTAAACAAAATATGATATTAAGAATGTTTTATCAGTTTCTTTTAGAAATTAAACAAAGCATATACATCCTTTTAATAATAAGCATGCTCTACGCAGCCTATTATATTTTCACTCTATACGAGCAAAATTTTTCTGCCCCATAATATCCTGTAAAAAAACTTGGTGAGCCCCTCTGGTTTTCATATGCTTTATAAAACTATTTCGCAGTATCGAAGCTGATATTTTCTTTTCTATTCCAGCAGCTTCAGCCTTGGCTTGAATAGTGCGATAGACCTCTCTTGCACTAATATTAAAAAGCCTATCTACTGATTTTAAATTATTATCACTAATATATTTTTCTAATAAAAGCTTCACTGAATCTATCATCGGTACTAATCTTGACTTAGAAGCAGAGGAGCGATTTATAAAAATAATCTCCTCCGTAAAGGAAATATCCTCTATCGTCAGCGCTAAAAGCTCATTTACCCTTAAACCACAGGAATACAGTAATTCTAAAAGTAGCGCAGTCCTCCCATCGTGAGACTGCTCGCAATCTTCAATTTCTGCGTTTTCGCCCGCCTCATTTTTGACTTTACTTAAAAGTAAATCGACCTCCTCTTCACTTAAAATTTCAGCTTTTTTATTACGATACTGTGTGTCTCTAACTATCTGGGTAAAAGGATCACGTGAGACTAAAGAATTTTCTTTAAGCCAATTCCACATTTTATGCACAGCAGTTAATTTTCTATTAACGGCAGCCGTACTAGCACCCGATTTCCTGATTTCTTGAGAAAAATATTCTAAATTATCAGCATTTAAATCTATTATCTTAAAATCCTCTCCAAGATTGGCTCTTACAAAGTTAGAAAAATCAATCAAGTCTCTTTTATAGAGTCTGAGCGTATTATAACTAAGTCCGCTAAAATTTTCTAAATAATCAAGAAACTCTACAACGACCTGCATATTATAATTCTAAATTAGATAGTCTCTCAAACACAGATAAAGCTCAAGAAGATATTTAAATATGACAGAAAAGAAAAAAATTTTCGCGGTTATCCCTGCTGGTGGCATGGGTACCAGAATGAACAGTCGCAAACCTAAACAATTCCTCACTATATTTGATCAGCCCATATTAGCAGTGACTATCAGAGCCTTAGCAAATACTGGATTATTCAGTAAGTTTATTATCCCAAGTATAGATATCGTGATGACTAAAAAATTAGTAGAACAAAAATTACCTGATTTAGATATCAGCATAGTTAAAAGTGGAAAAACTCGCCAAATGAGTGTCCACAGTGGTTTAGATTTTATTAAAAGCCTAGATGAACAGCCAGATTTAATCCTAGTGCATGACGCTGTTCGTGTATTGATCACAAAAGAGACTATAAACAAAGTAGTCGATAAAGCCATAAAAACAGGGGCCGCTATAGCTAGCAACAGGATCTACGATACTTTAAAACTCAGCCAGTCAGAAGCTGATGAAAATATATTAATCAAAAAAAATATTTCTCGTGAGAACATGTGGCAGGCGCAAACGCCACAAGTCTTTAAATCAGAAATAATACTCTCTGCCTACGATAAAGCTAAGAATGACCATTTTGAAGGCACTGACTCAGCGAGCCTTGTAGAGAGATTAGGAATCCCTATTCACTTAGTAGAAACTACTAGATTTAATTTTAAAATCACCACTCCCGAAGATTTAGAAATCGCAGAGATTATACTTTCTCATAGGAAAGATAATTAAGTCTGTGATAAAAAATGCTACTCCTTGCATTTTTCAGCGGACCCCCTAAGTAGAATATCAAAAAACAAATTTGACATACTTTCTAAAGTAATGGCTATTCAAAATAATAGCAGCTTGCTTGTTTTAAATTTACCGCCGAAAAATCAGGAGCGGCTATCTAATTTAGCTAGAGGCTTAATCGCAGCAATCAAAGACGAGACAGCTATCAGTCCAGATTCTCTATTAGGGTATCTCACTAATTTAATCAGAGGAGGGGAGCGAGGAGAGGAAATAAGTAAAGCAAGCACTAATACTCAAGAGTGGCTAAAATTACTACAAAGTACTAACAATGACAAAAAGCAAGAACAGATCGCTACTAGCTTTATCCTAGAATACGCTCCAGAATATTTTACAGAAAATAATAAATATAACAAAGATGAATATCTAGAAAGATTTTTACCCAAAGAGCTTACTGATGGAGATTTTAAACATTTACAACGTTTAGCTCAAGAAATGAACCCTCCAGTAAATCTTCAAGATACTTCAGAAAATAGAAAATCTAGACTTGATGAAAAACAAGCTAATCTAAAAGCCACACTAGCAGAGTGGTTTAATTATCTCAATAATGAAGATGGTGGCTTAGCTTATCTAGACAATAAAACAAGACACTGGATATTTAATTCAGTGGCTAATTTAGAATTAAGAATACTCGATGATAAGCCTAATCTTAAAATCCTTGAAAAAATCTTACAAAATCCAGAAGCAATAGATTCACGCACAGAAATAGATGCTACTGCATTTGCGAAATTTAAAAATATTTTAGAAAAATATCAATCTAGTAATTTAGATCAAGAAGAGATTAAAAATGAAATTAGTAAAGATACCGCTAGAGACCCAAATCTAGATTTTGACTACAAAGAGAAACTCTCTCAGCTTTTCTCTAATGATGAAATAGATAAAGTTATACTTTATTCACTAGTCCTAAACGACCCAAGAGGGACTAAGGTAAATTTTCAAAATAGAACAGAAAATTCAATTAAAGATTTTCCTGTTTTAAACCCTGCTCTAATTGGTGAAGTAAATGACATAGTCAAATTCTGTGAAACTCAGACTGCAACAGATACTAAAGCTAAAATTAAAGAAAAATATGCTGCCGAAAATCCAGATCTTGCACAATTTTTAGTTGATAATATACAGATTAATAAAGGAAATGCTACTAGTTCTTTAAATTTTGCAGCTCTCTATGCATTCCTCCAAAATCAATCTCAAAAAGAAATAGATTTAACTACTACTGATGGTGAATGGAGAAAATTTCCAAAAAGCAGTGATGCTAATGAACTTAGAGATAGCATTAAAGCCTTTAATACCGGCTGGTGTGTTCAAGGACTAGAAACAGCACAAGGGTATTTAAATCAGGGAGACTTTCATATTTATTACTCAAAAGATGCAAATGGCAAGGCAACTATACCTAGATTAGCTATAGCGATGACTGACAATCACATTATAGAAATTCGTGGTATTGCAGTAAAACAGAATTTAGATCCATACATCGCAAATGCGATTAATGAAAATGGACGAACTATACTTACTGAAAAGCTTTACAGCAAAAATTATCGAGGGAAAGACGTATTTCCTAATAGTCAACAGTGGCTTAGAGCAGATCAAGATATGAAAGATTTAACTATACTGCACGCTAAATTTAAGAATAATCAAGAATTTACTGATCAAGATTTATTCTTTATTTATGAAGTATTTGGAAGTATTCAGAGCTTTGGTCAGCAAGCAGATCCTAGGATAAGTGAAATACTTACAAGTAGAGATCAGACTAAAGATTTTGTGCATATGATAAATCTTACAGAACTACCTGCTGGAGAATTAGAAAAACTTCACTCTTCTGTTCATAACGCTTTAATGCGTGCAGCAAGAAGTGGCAGTAAAGAAGTAGTAGAACTTATACTAAAGGCTGCTAGTGAAAAACTAAGCCCTGATAAATTTAAAACCTTCCTTACTCGGACTAACAAAAATGGCGATAACGCTTTACTAGGTGCAGCAAATAATCATAATGAAGCAGTAGCGCTGATACTGAAGACTGCTACTGAAAAACTAAGCCATGATGAATTTAAAACCTTCCTTACTCGGACTAACAAAAATGGCGATAACGCTTTACTAGGTGCAGCAAATAATCATAATGAAGCAGTAGCGCTGATACTGAAGACTGCTACTGAAAAACTAAGCCATGATGAATTTAAAACCTTCCTTACTCGGACTAACAAAAATGGCGATAACGCTTTACTAGGTGCAGCAAATAATCATAATGAGGAAGCAGTAGCGCTGATACTGAAGACTGCTAATGCAAAACTAAACGCTTATGAATTAAACAACTTGTTTAAGCAACATCTCCTGATGCTGAAAAAAATGATGCCTAAAGAAGAAACAGTAGAGCTGATAATGAAGACTGCTAATGAAGAACTAAGCGCTGATGAATTAACAACCTTCCTCAAGAAAAGGATGCCTGAGAACATTTATTTAGAGTGGACAAAAGAGATGTTAGTCGGTTCAGTAAAGGGAACACTTGTTAGTTTGTTGTCTCTTGCTAGTCTAGTAGTGTTAGCAAACTCTATTTCCGAAAATCCTGTCAAAGGGGTTCCAGATTTACTGCCAAATTATCCCGAACAAATTAACAATGAAAAGAATTTAAGAGTGCCAGAACCACCAAAAATGCCGACTGCTCATTAAAAAATTGGATTAGCCACGAAGGATTTAAAACTATTATACTCCCCTAAAATGGTGGATTGATTTTAAAGATCGGATCCAAACCTGGTATAGTAGCACCATCTATGATTTGGTTAATCTGTAAACGAACTTGAGCTTTAAAATTCTGCTGCATTGGATGGCACTCTGGTCTGCAGCCAGATGGACAAAAACGCCCTCCCCAAGCATTACCTATAACTACCTCTGCGCCCATATTCCTTGCTGCGAGCTTCGCTGCATTATTAATTACATTACCCACGAAAACCACTTCGTCATTAGGTTTTAAAGCAGCAGCACCAGTTTCTTTTTCTTGAGTTATAACCCAGATTAAAGTTCCATCATCGAATCTCTCAACAGAATTTTGTGCTACGCCACCACCTTTCCTACCGACATGGGCGATTTGCCTAAGATTTCCAAATTTATCAATCTTCGATTCATTTAAAATGTATGGAGCATTATTATCAAAACTACAGTGCTTTATAGAGTTTACATGATTCTCTTCATCGTACTGAACGACTTGAGCGAAGAGAGACTGAAGTGATTTACGATGCGGGTAAACCGTAATAATCTGCCTAGTTTTTTTGATAATTTTATAATAAACTTTAAAATCTCTTTTATCTGGACGTGGGATGTCCATCATCTGATTAAAAGCATAAGGACTCATGTGTGAAAGCTGCTTCTGAAGCTTACTTAAACGATCTTTAGTCATCGGCACTATGGATAATTGAAAATTATTTTTTTCTAAAGTCTCTACATCTACCATCACCTCATAAGGCTGTAAATCACGGGAAGGTAGTAATTCTAAATTAGCCTTAAACTCATCTACAGAATTATGCTGCGGAAAAACTCCAGCTCTTTTATCTGCGTCCGGCATGGCCAAACTCACTTTACGAGCCTTACCATAACCTATCATCATAATCGTTTCGCGAAAATTATCCTCACTGATACTTTTTTTTATATTTTTACTGTTTTTATAAGCAAAAGCCCCACCTACATAATTAAATGTATGCCTAAGATCTACATCTACTGGTTCTTTTTCTTCTTCGTCTTTTTTATCTGGTGGTTGTTTTTCGTTCATTATTCCAAGCTTTAAGAAAGATTATCTTTGATAGAATAGAAGTTTATACTTCCATTATAGCCATGCAAACAGAAAAAATATCATCTGAAGACTACAAAAAAGCCATAAAAGAGTCTATAGACCTGCCTATTACAGAATTTCCGATGCGCGGGAATGGACCAGTCCGTGAACCCGAATTTCAAAAGCTCTGGGAAGAATTAGATATTTACAGTGAGGGATTGAAAATCAGAGAAGATGAAGGTGCTAAACGCTTTATATTACATGATGGACCTCCATATTTAAGCTCAGATAAAATTCATATAGGTACTGCCTTAAATAAAATCCTTAAAGACATAATCTGTAGATTTAAATACCAACAGGGTTTTAAAGTACCTTTTATTCCAGGTTATGATTCTCACGGCTTGCCGATTGAGAATGCTGTAGTTAAAGAAATTAAAGGCGGTAGAAATGCTGTCTCCATAGTCGAGTTGCGTGAAAAATGTAAAGAATTTGCTTTAAAAAATCTGAAAGGACAGGAAACTAAATTTAAACGCCTCGGTATAAATGCTGACTGGCAGAACCCTTATGTGACTTTAGATCCTAAATATGAAGCTGAGCAGATAAAGCTTTTTAGTGAAATGGCTGAAAAAGGCTATATCTACCGAGGTTTAAAATGTGTTCACTGGAGTTATGGCTGCCAGACAGCTTTAGCTGATGCTGAAATAGAATATGAAGAACATACTTCTGATTCTATTTATGTAAAATTTCAGATCAGTGATTTATCTATCCAGGAAAGCACTCAGAAAGAAAATCATAATTCTCTTGGTAAATTAAAAGCAGAACTTTCTGATGCCTCTTTCGTAATCTGGACCACCACTCCTTGGACCATGCCTGCGAATTTAGCGATCTGCTTAAACGCTGATATAGACTACTGCATAGTAAATTCAAACGAATTCGGAAAATTAATAATAGCGAAAGATCTTTTCGAAGATTTTAAAACTAAAACAGAATTAACAGATTTAGAAATAATTTCAGAAGGCTTTAAAGGCTCTGACTTAGAGGGTATTAAAACTAAACATCCTCTGTATAATCGTGAATCTCCTATCATACTGGGCGATCACGTCAGCATAGAAACTGGTACAGGCTGCGTTCATACTGCACCAGGCCACGGACAAGAGGATTTTGAAGTCGGTAAAAAATATAATTTAGGTGTACTCTGCCCAGTAGATCCTAAAGGTGCTTTCACTAAAGAAGCTGGTGAAGTTAGAACAGAAAATGATGAAATAGTTTCCTTAGAAGGCCTGCACATCGCGAAGGAAGCTAATCCTACTATTATTTCTGCTCTAAAAGCTGCTACAGCATTAATTAAGCACAGTAAATTTAAGCATAGCTACCCTTATTGCTGGCGTTCTAAAACTCCACTATTGTTTAGAGCTACTGAACAGTGGTTTGCGAGTATAGATAGTTTTAGAGAAAAAGCTCTCAGTGAAATAGATAAAGTTAAATGGTTTCCAGCTAGAGCTAGAAACCGTATCTACAGCATGGTAGAAGGTCGCGGCGACTGGTGTATATCTCGCCAAAGAACATGGGGAGTACCTATTCCTGTTTTTTACGATAAATCTATAATCGAAGCTAACGGTAATTTTAAAGTGATTTTGGATTTTGAGATTATTGAGCACGTAGCGAAAATCTTTGCAGCAGAAGGTTCTTCAGCTTGGTACGCTAAAGAAATTATAGAACTCATTCCTAGTCACCTAAGTAGCGGCGCTAGCCCTAAATATAAGGTAGAGAACCTCTCTAAAGAGACGGACACTATGGATGTCTGGTTTGACTCTGGTTCCAGTCATAGAAGTGTAGTTAATCTGCGTGAAGAGCTTAAGTCTACTGAGTTTGAGCCCGTAGATCTTTATCTAGAAGGTTCAGATCAGCATAGAGGCTGGTTTCAGTCGAGCTTGCTTACTTCAGTAGCCGTAAATGATATCAGACCATATGATAGCGTCCTCACCCATGGGTTTGTGATGGATGAACAGGGACGTAAAATGTCTAAATCTTTAGGTAACGTCGTAGATCCAGATGAAATCATGCAGGAATATGGTGCTGACGTGCTTAGGCTATGGGTAGCAAGCGTAGATTACTCTGTAGACATTAAAGTTGGTAAAAATATATTTAAACAGCTAAGTGAAATTTATCGTAACTTTAGAAATACCAGTAGGTTTATGCTGGGGAATCTCTTTGACTTTAATCCAGTAGAAGATTCAGTCCCTTACGTAGAATTACATGATTTAGATAAACTGATATTACATAAATTACAGGAATTAACCTTAAAGATCACAGAAGCTTTTAATAACTATGAATTCGTGAAATTTTACCAGCTTATACAGAACTTCTGTTCAGTAGATCTATCTGCTTTCTATTTCGACATTTGTAAAGATAGGCTCTATACACATGGTAAAAAATCTGCTTCACGCAGAGCGGCTCAGACAGTCATACTTGAGATATTATCAAGTTTAAATCGTTTCTTTGTGCCGATACTACCGCATCTTGCAGAAGATATTTATCAGCATACGCCAGAAAGCATTAAAGAATATTACTTAAAATCTTCTCATAGTATGGATACAGGCAGCTCAGCTGAAAGTTTCTTTTCGCCTAAGCTTACTACATCTAAATCTATCCAGCTCAGTAACTGGCCTTTGGTAAATAATAATTACCTTAATCCAGAGTTAGGAAAAAAATGGGAAGAAATCCTCTCCATCAGAGAGCTTGCTAATAAAGAACTAGAAGAACTTAAGGCAAATAAAACAGTTAGTAAATCACTTGAAGCTGAATTAATCATAGAATTACCTAAAGCTAAACTCGACGAATATGAAAGCATTCTTGAAGATATTAAAGCCTGCTTTATAGTCTCTGAGCTGAAATTCAAGGAAGGCAGCGAAATTAAAGTTACAGCTAAGCCTTTTCAGAATTCAGTTAAATGTGAACGCTGTTGGAAACACTTTAAAATAGAAGAAGTAAATGCTGAACATATATGTAAAGTCTGTGATGCCGCTATACAAGGACATCTTAACAATGCTTAGCGGCAAATTTCTGTGTTTTCGCCCGCCTCATCATCCTTATGAATAAATTCACACTACTTATAGACTGCTTCGACCAGAAAGGCATAGTAAATGCTGTCAGTGGCTTTATTTCAGAGAATAATGGGAACATCATAGATTCACAGCAGTATTCATCTGGCTTAACTGCTCATTTTTTTATGCGAGTTTTAGTCGATGCGACTAAATTCAATATCAAAATAGAAGATTTAGATTCAGCCTTCAGCTCAATTGCAGCTAGGTTTTCAATGAATTTCAAATTTTCACACCATGCAAAAAAAATGGCTATCTTAGTTTCTAAATACGATCACTGCCTCTATGACCTGCTTTTACGTAAACAGTACGGCGAGATAAATGTCGAGATCCCAGTAATCATCAGTAACCACCTAGATCTTAAGCATGTAGCTACCGCATTTAATATTCCTTTTGAATACTACCCAATAGAAAAAATTAGCGATAGTACTAATGCTAGCTACGACAGTAAACTCAATCAAGAAGCTCAAATCATCAAAAGGCTGCAAGAACTTGAGATAGATTTTATCGCTCTTGCTCGTTACATGCAGATTCTCACGCCACAGTTTATAAATTCATATCCATATAGAATTATTAATGTACACCACGGTTTCTTGCCATCTTTCAAGGGTGCGAAACCCTATCACCAAGCCTATGACAAAGGGGTAAAGATCATCGGGGCTACCGCACACTATGCGACTGAAGATTTAGATATGGGACCTATTATAGAACAAGGTGTTATAAATATAGATCACCGTGATACTGTCGAGGACTACATTTCTAAAGGCAGAGACATAGAAAAGCAGGTTCTAGCGAAAGCAATTCGTGCTCATGCGGAAGATAAAATTATAGTCTATGACGGAAAAACCTTAGTCTTTGATTGAGAGAGACCACTGCACAACTCCATTTTCTGCGTTCTCGTCGTCCTCATGATCCTCATGTAAGCTTGATAAATCAAGCTTGTATTTCCGCTTGCTCGCATATGACATTAATGTCGCATGCTCGGCATCGCTGGAAATTACTCGTACACTGCGGTCATTCGTCCTTCTCAGCCTTGAACTTGTTCGTTCGGCTACACGCCCACTAGACTGCTCGCAATCTCCAATTTCTGCGTTTTCATAATAAGAATAAATAAAATCATCACCATCTCGCCTAAGATTAAAGCGCTTCAGAGACTCTGGTATAGAATTAATTTCCTCTACGAAGCTGAATATTAGCTCTTTTTTACCGAGCTTTTTCATTAAGGTCTTAGTTTCTTCAACTAAAATAATTTTTCCTTTATTGATGATGCCAATTCTATCAGCCATTTTTTCAGCTTCTTCAATATAATGAGTAGTTAAAATTATAGTAACCCCATTTTTACGCAATTGAGCAACTGACTCCCACATAGATTCTCGTAATTTCACATCTACCCCTGCTGTAGGTTCATCTAAGAATAATATTTTAGGCTCATGTGCAAGAGCCTTAGCTATCATCACTCTACGCTTCATGCCACCAGAGAGGGCTTTAATTTGATTATTCCTCTTATCGCTTAAAAATAAATCTTCTAAAATCTTTTCTATATATGGTTTATTAGCCTGAAGACCAAATAAGCCTCTAGAAAAATTAACGGTATCGACTACTTTCTCAAACATATCTGTAGTTAACTCTTGAGGCACTAAACCAATCATCCTCCTCACTTCTCGATAATCTTTGACATGATCAAAACCACTTACAGAGATAGTTCCTGAACTCGGGTTAGTAATTCCGCAGATAGAGCTGATCAAGGTGGTTTTCCCTGCGCCATTTGGACCTAAAATCGCAAAAATTTCACCTTCTTGAATTTCAAGATTAATGTCATCAAGGGCTTTAAAACCAGACTTATAAGTTTTATTGAGATTTTTAATTTCTAATATTGGGGGCACTAAATTATTATCCCTTATAAAAAGCCTCTAACTCATCAGCCGTACCGACATACTTACCATTAAGATAAATCTGCGGCGTAGTCGTTCCACCAGTAACATTCGTCATAGAGCGGCGTGTCAGCTTGTTAGTTAAAACTATCTCTTCATAGATTACACCTTTCTCTTCAAGTAATTTCTTCGCTCTAGCGCAATGAGGACATCCGACCTTACTAAATATAGTAGCGAAGTCTGGCAGCTTAACTGAAGGGTTAATATACTTTAACATCGTGTCAGCATCAGACACTTCAAAAGGATCACCATCTTTCTCTGGCTCTATAAACATCTTTTCAATAAGAGAATTTTTCACCAGCATAGAATAACGCCATGAACGCTTCCCAAAACCAATCGCAGACTTATCTACTAAAAGCCCCATACCTGCTGAAAAATCACCATTACCATCTGGAATCAGAGTAATATTTCCACACTCTTGATCCTTAGCCCATTCATTCATAACGAAGGTATCATTCACTGATAGACAGACTATTTCATCGACCCCATTTTCTTTAAATACTGGAGCAAGCTCATTATATCTTGGTAAATGCGTAGAAGAACAAGTCGGCGTAAAAGCCCCTGGCAGAGAGAATACTACAACAGTCTTATTTTTAAAAATCTCGTCAGAGTTAAGCGTCTTCCACTTCCCCTCTTCTATAATTTTAAAGCTTACGCTGGGTACTGTCTTTCCTTCTCTATTCTCTAGCATTTTAATTTTCCTTCTAGTTTTATTATACTAGTAGGATTTTATTATACTAGTAGGAAGCAATGCTCAACTTGATTTTATGCTAAAATGCTTAAGTCCCAAAAGTCACTTCTCGAAGTGCTCTAAGGATAAATAAATCCAGCTTGGATAGCTCAGTGCCATGAGCCTTTCAGGCGAATCTCCAGAGAGTCACTTCTTGAAGTGCTCTAAGGATAAATAAATCCAGCTTGGATAGCTCAGTGCTATGAGCCTTTCAGGCGAATCTCCAAAGAGTCACTTCTCGAAGTGCTCTAAGGAAAATAAATCCAGCTTGGATAGCTCAGTGCCATGAGCCTTTCAGGCGAATCTCCAGAGAGTCACTTCTTGAAGTGCTCTAAGGATAAATAAATCCAGCTTGGATAGCTCAGTGCCATGAGCCTTTCAGGCGAATCTCCAGAGAGTCACTTCCCGAAGTGCTCTAAGGATAAATAAATCCAGCTTGGATAGCTCAGTGGTAGAGCACTTCATTGGTAATGAAGAGGTCGGCAGTTCAATCCTGCTTCCAAGCACCAGTTTTACACCTCTTCATCAATGAAGTGCTCTACAGGTAAAAATTCACTCATTTGCATCGCAAATTGCCACGTTAGTGGCATTTCATTGGTAATGAAGAGGCCAGTCCGTTCAATCCTGCTTCCAAGCACCAGTTTCACACCTCTTCATCAATGAAGTGCTCTACAGGTAAAAATTCACTCATTTGCATCGCAAATTGCCACGTTAGTGGCATTTCATTGGTAATGAAGAGGCCAGTCCGTTCAATCCTGCTTCCAAGCACCAGTTTCACACCTTTTCATCAATGAAATG
>JBMOEX010000035.1:0-19965 GCA_049314535.1 Vampirovibriophyceae bacterium
CCCATGCTCAGGCTCTAAGGTCTAAGCCTTGGGGCTGATAGTGGGTGGGGGAAACTCAGAAACGTGGAAAATGGAGTTGTGCAGCGGTCTTTTTTGGGCGTGTAGCCGAACGAACAAGTTCAAGGCAGAGGAGGACGAATGACCGCAGTGTACTCAAGGTACATGAGGATCATGAGGACGACGAAAACGCAGAAATTGGAGTTCCGCTACACGCCCCTTTTGGGGAAAAATGACCCCTTAAAATTTAATGTAGCTTTATATGAAAATATAAAGGATGTATTCTAAAACACAGTCAGCTATGCTTTTCGGGCTAGATGCTAATTTGATTAGCGTCGAAGTGCAGATATCTAAAGGGATTCCAAATTTTATCATCATCGGTTTAGCTAGTAAAGCTATAGTCGAAGCGAAAGAAAGAGTTAGCTCAGCTATGGCTGTCTGTGAATTTCCAATTCCACCGAAGCGGCTTTTAGTGAATTTAAGTCCAGCTGATTTAAGGAAAGATGGTCCGCAGTTTGATTTAGCGATAGCAGCAGGTTTAATGCATAGCCTTGGCTATATTAGTTCTAATGCTAAATTCATGGCAGAGTCATGCTTTCTTGCAGAACTTTCTATTACGGGTAAGTTTAAAGCAGTTCGCGGGACGCTTGCTCTTATTAGTTCTGCTGTAGAAAAGGGAATTAAGCAGATTTTCACTGCCACAGAAGCACTAGGAGAGCTTTCTGTTTTATGTGAAGATACGGAATTTATGAAAGGGACCAAAATCTATCTGTTAGAGGATTTACAGAATTTTAAAAAGCTTTTTGATTTTCTGCAAGCTCGATATTCTACTAATAGGAAAGAGAGTTTAAAGCCTGAATTACTAAGTTCTGAGTATGAACTAGAAACTTTAGTATTAAACCAAGAGACATTAAGTAAGAATTCTCTTGGAACTCAGTCTTTGAAGCAGTTTGCTCCTTGTGTTGTTCAAGGTGAATGTTTTAAGATTGATGCCCGAAATGTAGAAGATGGAATTGGGCATCGCTCTCTTGCTGTTAATTTCAGTGATGTGGTAGGTCAGTCTCTTGCCAAAAGAGCTATTGAAATTGCTTTAGCTGGGAAGCATCATCTGCTAATGATCGGACCGCCTGGCTGTGGTAAATCGATGTTGGCTAAGTCGATTTTAAGTCTTCTGGATGATTTAAAATTTAAACAAAAAATCGAGACGCTGATGCTTAGTGATTTGGCACGCTTATCTTCGGTGGCAGATCGTAAGCCCTGTGTGCCTTTTAGAGCGCCTCATAGCTCATCAACAGCGGTATCTATAATCGGTGGAGGTGTACCGATCTGTCCAGGCGAGGTTTCACTTGCGCATAATGGCATACTCTTTTTAGATGAGCTTGCAGAGTTTGATAGATTCACTATAGATCAGCTTCGTACGGTATTAGATAACTCGAAAGTCTTTTTAAATAAAGGGAATCAGAAGATAGTTTTCCCTGCGGATTTTCTTTTAATAGCAGCGAGTAATCCTTGTCCCTGTGGTTACTTAGGTGATTTAAAGAAAATCTGTACCTGCTCACCAGCGCAGATACAGAAGTATCAGTCTAAGATATCAGGGCCGATACTAGATCGTATAGATTTATGTGTGACCCTGTCACGCTTAAGTGAAGCTGAGATGCGTGCTTTATCAGGTGATTTGCAGCCAAGAAATAATACTGTGAATAATGAGGATAGTGATTTAGTAAAAAAGAGAATTAAGCAGGCTAAAAATTTTTCAAGACTTTATGGTGCTAATCGAGTCTTAGATAAAGCTAGCCAAGACCTGTTAAATGCTGCGGTAATGAGGTTTGATTTATCTTCACGCTCACATCAAAAAATTATCTCTATTGCAAGGACTATTGCGAATCTTGATGAAAGTGAAAATATAAACGAGGAGCATGTCGCAGAGGCTTTACAATATCGTGAACGATAATGAAATTATAGGTAAAATGATATTTTAATGAACTTGAAAGAAGATAATCAGGATTTGAAATTATGGGGAGCTCGCTTTAAACAGAAGTCTGCAGCTATTCTGGAGGCTTTTAATGCAAGCATAGGCTTCGATTATAAACTTTATGAAGAGGATATTCAGGGTAGTTTAGCGCATGTGAAGATGTTAGCGGTGCAGAACATTATCCCAGAGGCTGATGCGAAGAATATAGAGGCGGGATTAAAGCAGATTAAAGCAGAGATAGCTTTAGATCCACGTTCTTGGATGGAGACTCGGTTCGCTGATGAAGATATCCATATGGCGGTGGAAAGAAGGCTGACTGAGATTATCGGCGAGCCTGCCCGTAAATTACATACGGCAAGAAGCCGTAATGATCAAGTGATCACTGATCTTAGGCTATGGCTTAAAAAACAAGTCTCTGAGCTGTCTTCACTGCTTCTCGCTTTAAGAAAGGCTTTCGTCTTAAGGGCAGAGCAGGATATAGATATTTTAATGCCTGGTTATACTCATATGCAGCAGGCTCAAGCTATTTCTTTGGGGCACTTTTGGCTAGCTCATGAAGCTCGCTTCGCTCGCAATCTAGAAAGGCTTAGTGATGTTCTTAAGCGTATAGATGTAAATCCCCTGGGTTCAGGTGCCTTAGCTGGTTCTACTTTTAATATAGATAGGCATTTAACGACAGTTGAACTAGGCTTCGCTAAGACATCTGTAAACAGTTTAGATGCGGTTTCAGATAGGGATTTTCTTTTAGAATATGAGTTCGTTTTATCTGTGATAATGCTGCATTTAAGCCAGTTCGCTGAAGAGATGATACTCTGGAATACTCAAGAATTTTCTTTTATAGAAATATCAGATGCCTTTGCTACAGGTAGCAGTATGATGCCGCAGAAGAAGAACCCAGATATTCCTGAATTACTGAGAGGTAAGGCTGGAAGAGTAATCGGGGTTATGAATGCTTTAATGCTAACGCTTAAAGCCTTGCCGCTTACTTATAATAAAGATTTACAGGAAGATAAAGAGTTACTTTTTATGGCAAATGACACAGTTAGAGACTGTCTTACTATTACTGTAGATTTTTTAAGTAATATAAAAGCGAATAAAGAAAAGATGTATGCCGCTCTCACTAAGAGCTTTGTGAATGCGACTGATGCCGCTGAATATTTAGTGAAGAAAGGAATCTCATTTAGAGAGGCTTATGGCGTAGTTGGTAAGGCAGTCGCTTATGCGATAGATAATTCTAAATACTTACATGATCTGCGTATTGAAGAGTGGAATGCTTTTCATGTCGCTTTTAATGAAGATATTATTGACGTGCTTAAACTTGAAAATTGTGTAGACGCTAGAAATATCTATGGTGGTACATCTAGGGTACAGATTAGAGAACGCCTTGCTGAGCTGAAAGCTGCATTGTTTTAGAAGTTGTAGTATTAAGATGCAGTTTCCATCTTGTAACCTCTTTAGCTGACAGTCCGTGGCGAAAAATTTTGTTTTCATCACTTCCTTAAGGAAGTTTTCCTAGTTTTTAATCTCATTTCATGATAAATTATTAATTCGTCAGGAGTTTAGTATAACTCCACCTTTACTCAAGGGCTTGTGGCGGAACTGGCAGACGCGCATGACTTAGGATCATGTACCTCACGGTGTAAGAGTTCGACTCTCTTCAAGCCCACCATTTTTTTTCTTTTATACTGAAGAACACTTTGGTTTAATCTATAAAGTTGAGTTTCAGTTTTATCTTCAAGCGTTACTGGATGCTAATCCTGCTAAAAATTTAGTAGATATTTTAATTTCTCTATCTAAGTCTAAAATATCTTCTAGAGATGGATTCTGAATAATCTTATGATTAGTAACCGCAAGATTAATCAGCTTTTCTATATCTGACCATTTTATTTCTTCATTTAAAAATAACTCAACAGCAGCTTCATTAGCGGCATTAAAAACAGTAGGGTAGGAATGTCCAAGCTCCCCAACTTCATAGCCAAGTTTAAGTAAAGGGAAGCAGGCAAAATTAGGCTCTGCAAAATCCCAGCTTTGACCGAAGATATTAAAAGTATCTTCTACCGCTAGTTTTTTACGATTAGGATAGTCGATAGCATACTGAATAGGAATTTCCATATTAGTAGAACCGAGCTGGGCGATTATGTTTCCATCTATAAAAGATACGGCACTATGAACTATAGACTGAGGATGTATAACTACTTTTATTTTTTTATAGGGGATTTTAAAGAGAGCATGTACTTCGATTACTTCGAGTGCTTTATTCATAAGTGTAGAAGAATCTATGGTTATTTTTTTACCCATACTCCAAGTCGGGTGCTGCAATGCTTCTTTTAGAGTGACTTTTTCTAATTCCTCACGGGTTTTATTTCTGAAAGGCCCTCCGGAAGAGGTTAGTAGTATTTCTTTTACCAGTGAATTGTCATAAGAGAAATGCCGAGCTTGAAGGTTAGCAACAATGCCAGCATGTAAACACTGATGTATCGCAGCATGCTCACTGTCTATCGGAATCAGGGTTACATGATGCTTAGCTTGAATCGCTGTTACCAAGTGATCTGCGACTACTAAAGTCTCTTTATTTGCGATAGCGACTTTTTTTGTTTTAGTTAGAGCTTTTAAGTTAGCCTTTAAGCCAGCGATGCCGACTATGGCACTGAGAAAAATATCTACATTATCTATCTCTGCGACTTCTTCTGCGGAGTTTAAGAATTCTATATCTTGAAAAATTTCTTTTAAAATACTTCTAGCGCCGAGATCTTCGATATGAACATATTTAGGTTTAAATTCTTTAATCTGTTCTGTAAGGACACTGAGGTTTTGCCTAGCTGATAATGCGATGACGGTAAACTCATCTTCGCGCTCGCGAATTATATTTAAAGCTTGGGTGCCGATAGAGCCAGTGGAGCCGATTATTGAGATGCTTTGTTTTTCGGACATGCACTTTAATATTAGCTTTTTATCTTTGTATTGTTGGTTAATTTAAGGTTCAGAATTGTAAAAAACTCAAAGGTGAGGAAGATGAGTTTTAATACTGAAAATATATAGAATCCGCTTTACTGATAATTGAGCCATCAAGATGAAGATCATTAATAAGACCAGTATGTAAGTCGTAAGCCCAGGCATGAATTTCGGGTATGCCGTATAGTGACCTATGTTTCTGTACGAAAGGAATTTTTAGAATATTATATGCCTGCTCTGTAGCATTAAGCTCGACTAAGCGCCTGTATCTCTTGTCTTCATCCGTTATACTCTCTAATTCAGTTTGATGTAAACGATAGATATCTTTGATTTTTAGTAACCACTGATTAATTAAGCCGAAGTTTTTATTAGTCATCGCAGCTTTAACGCCACCGCAGTCATAGTGCCCGCAGAGTATTATATGTTTTACGTTTAATACTTCGACTGCATACTGCAAGACTGACATGATATTGACATCGGTACTCACTACTAGATTTGCGACGTTGCGATGGACGAACATTTCTCCTAGATTGCATTTGGTTATATCCTCTGCGGGAACACGACTGTCAGAGCAGCCTATAAATAGATATTCGGGGCTTTGTTCTTTAGAAAATGCTTCGAAATATTCAGGGTCAAGTTTAAGTTTCTCCGAAACCCAGTCTTTATTATTTTGTATAAGTTTTTCATAAGCACTTTGATTATCTTTCATCATTTTTCTCCTGTTCTGCCCCTTGTTTACTAATCCACCGTAGATTACCGTAATATTTTTTTCTTTAGCTATTTCTTTAAAATCATTAATAGCATCCTGTATGTCATGGTCGATGAAAACCGTTTTACTCGCATCGATTTCGAGTGTACTTTCACTTGGGAAATTATTTAAAAAACGAACTATTTTATATTTATGTAAAAAATGAATACTCTCACCTAGAATCATAATCTTTTTATGACCATGATCCTCAACTACAAAAGAGGATGATGCATAGCTTTTCGCCACGACGAAAAAGGCAGAAACAGTAAGTCCGATAGCGACTCCTATAAGTAAATCTGAAAATAAAATACTAATTACCGTAATGATACCAGGGATAAACTGGTCCCAGCCTTGCTTGTACTGTTTTAAGAATTTTGTGGGGCTCACTAATTTATAGCCAGTGTGAATTAATACAGCTGCTAAACCCGTTAGGGGAATGTAGTTCAGAAATCCTGCAAAAAACATTAGGCCTAATAAAATTAAAAATCCATGTAAAATCGCCGCAGTCTTAGTGCGTCCACCAGCTGAGACATTTACAGAGCTTCTCACTATAACTGAAGTTATAGGCAAGCCTCCAGTGCAGCCAGCTAATATATTGCCTATGCCTTGAGCTAAAAGCTCTTTACTAGAAGAGGTATGACGTTTAAGCGGATCTATTTTATCTACAGCTTCTATCGATAAAAGGGTTTCAAGTGAGGCTACTAACGCTAATGTTAGAGCAACTAGATAAATTTTAGAGTTATTTATCATAGCCCAATCTGGCATTCTTATGTTTTCGCTAAAGCTAGATAAGCTATTGATAATTGGTATATCTACGAAATGATCTGTAGTAAAGCTGTTGAATCCCCAGTGATTATAGAGAAAGGCAGCTAAAGTACTGAACAAAACTACTATAACTGAACCAGGGACTATCTTTAGTTTAGATGGTGCATATTTAGCCCAAAGAAAGAGTATGGAAAGCGAGAGGAGGCCTATGATAGATATGCCGAAATTAATATGTGAAAAAGAGTGAAATATCGTAGTTAAGGTATTATCCTCATGCAGTCCTATCTGAGATGATGAGTCACTGATATCTTGATTTGTTAATTGAAATTCTTCCACCCCCATTACTTCTATGTCGTAGCCGACTAAGTGCGGTATTTGCTTGAAAATAAGTAATAGTCCGATAGCTGCAAGCATGCCATTTATTACGCAGTGAGGAATATATTTAGAGATGATCCCTGCTCTTAAGAAGCCTAAAATTAATTGAAACACTCCAGCGAAGCTAACAGCGAGTAGAAAAGCCTCATAGGAACCCAGCTCTTGAATACTACTCACCGCAATAGTCGCAAGCCCCGCAGCAGGACCGCTGACGCTCAAAGGAGATTTACTTAAGGAACCTACCACTAAGCCCCCAATAATTCCTGAAATTAAACCTGAAAGCAAAGGTACTCCAGAAGCATGTGCTATACCAAGGCAGAGGGGGATGCTGACAAAAAATACTGCTATGCCTGCTGGTAAGTCGTATTTAAGATTTTTAAAGACAGAGCTCACTAAGTTCATTATAGATAGTCTTGAAAATTATGGTTGAGCTTATTTAGTATAAAATGATTAATAGATGCTAAAAGACTTTACTCAAGCAATAAAAGATAAATTAGAGTCTGAGCGGAGGCTTCATGCGGTTTTAATTTATGGCTCGCAGGCTAATTCTAGTGCTAGTCCCAGCAGTGACATTGATATTGCTTATTTAGCTGATTATAAAAATCCTATAGATAAATTTGAGTTTATAAACATGCTCGCTGAGATTGAATTGTTACCTGAATTAGACATAGCTTGCCTGAATATAGCAAATACCATACTTGCAATGCAGATTATGAAAAATCATGTAGTAGTTTTTTTAAATAATCGAAAAGCTTATGAGCAGTGGAAAATGAGTACTCTTGGTATGTATCATGATCTGCAAATCACTAATAGGCATATTTATAAGAATTTAGGTAAGGTGAGTTAGATGATAGACAAGGATTTAATTAGACAGAAGATAGGTAATATCCAAAATTGCTTAAATAGTATAAGAAAATATACTGATAATCTAAACCTTGCTTCATTAGAGGATCTTAAAACTCAAGATGCTGTAGTCATAAATTTAGAAAGGGCTGTTCAAGCTTCAGTCGATATAGCTGCTCATATTGTTTCTGAAAAACAGCTAGGTACGCCTAATTCGATGAAAGATTCATTTATGACTTTATATCGTAACGATATTATTAATCAAGAATTGAGTCTCAGGCTGATTAAGATGATAGGGTTCCGCAATATTGCGGTGCATGCTTATGATGATCTGAATATGAGTATTTTAGAGAAAATTCTTAGTCATCATTTGGTGGATTTTGAGGATTTTTATAGGGTGGTTTTGAGTTGGGTAGAGGGATTGAAGGCTTAATAAATTAAGCTCCTGTTTTTCAAGTGCGTCTCTGTGTATCAGCAGCATCGATTTTTTCTTGCCAAATTTGTCTTTGCTGCAATCTCATAAACCTTTGCATGGATAATAAGTGAATCCTAGACAGCCCTAGCCCAAGCATCAATGTGCTCTTTCAAGTCATTATTTGAAATGCTCTCATAGTGCGTGATATCAAAAAAATATGGTATTCCAGCATTAAATAATTTCCTCAAATTTTAGAAAGTTTGAGCGAAACTGCTTTAAAAGCCCTAAATACTCTTCTTTAATCGCAGTGCTAACTCTGTCTGCGACACCTTTATCATAAATATCGTTGGTCTCATTGCGGCT
Source organism: Vampirovibriophyceae bacterium (assembly GCA_049314535.1). GTDB lineage: Bacteria > Cyanobacteriota > Vampirovibrionia > LMEP-6097 > LMEP-6097 > LMEP-6097. Next base: position 8,431 of record JBMOEX010000035.1, read on the forward strand.
CAGCAGCGCTTCTAACCATAGATCAACATTATTTATTAGTAAATCTTGAGAGGCTTGTTTAATTACATCTCTAGGGCTGTTAATGATTTGACCTTGATAGTTTAGGTAGTCTTTAAGAGTCTTCCATGCAAGCTCAAAGCACATCTCAAAAGACTTTATTAAACCTAGCTCTTCAGCCTCAGAGGGTGAATCAATAGAATTAATTTCTTCTAAAAGAGCAAAGGATTTTTTAAAATTAGAAAATCTTTGTTGCCAGCGGGCTTGAGGGTGCATAGGAATATTATATAGTGAAACAGGACTCTTCTAAATACTTACCTATGACTACAGTATTTCTCCTAGATTTTTAATTCAAGCCTAAAGATTTGCGATACTCAAACTCATGTCTTTTATTGTAGAAGCTGTAAAACATCGCATTGAGCTTTTAAAGCTTATTGGTATTGGGCTTTGTACGCCATGTGCGACTATTGTGCTTTTAATGTTTACTGATGAGGCGTATATTAGCAAACATTTTTCGTTAAAGTTTTTTCTTGCCTCTGTCCTTATGACAGTATTTGGAGTTGCCTGTATAATGAGAAGCATTGATTTAATAGATTCTTATTTATCTAATAAAAAGGATGATTTATGATAGGGCTTTTTGATCCAGTTGATGTTCCCGCTTTAATAATTGCGATGGTTGGTGTATCAGTTCTTTATATTGGGTTTGAGGTAGTGTTTTATCATGCTGATAAAAATTTGAAGCGAAAAATGAAAGAGCTTGGGCTAGCGAGTCAGCAGCCTAATGAAAAGCCTGAGAGCTAAGATAAGCTTCAAATCCAATTAAGCAACTCTTTAATAACTGATTTTAGATATTTTGGATCTTTCTTAGTTCTAGAAATAATTAAGGCACCTTGAATAGTAGAAAAAAAGATAGCAGCTAAGCCTGATGCTGAGCCAGTAAATTTAAATTCACCATTTTCTTGAGCTTCATGAAATAGTTTTCTAAGCCAAGTTTCATGAATTTGAAAAAATATATTGATCTCTTTAACAAGGTTTGCAGGGAAGCCCTGAATCTCACTAGCTAATATGCCACAAAGACAAAGCTTGTCACCTGATTTTGATAGTTCTAAATACATATCAAGATACTTTGTAAGTTTTTTTCTAGTTTTAACTGAATAATTTTGATCAAGATTACTCAAAAATTCTTTAAGTTCATTACTGTAATGCTTGGTCACGGCTAATAAAAGATCATTTTTATGAGGAAAATGATAATGAATACTGGCCTTTTTGATTTTAAGCTGATCTGCTAAATCTTGATAACTAAAATCATTAGCACCTCTTTCCTGAACCAAATCCCTAGTTAGCACAATGATTTTTTCCCGAGTAAGCATATTCTTAATTATATTCTATTTTTTCATGTCATAACCTACCTACTGGATGGTAGAATATATCTAAGGGTAAATTTAAAGGAGTTAATTATGATATTTAGGCAGCTTTTTGATACAGAAACTTCTACTTATACTTATTTGTTGGCTGACAATAAATCCAAAGAAGCCATAATCATTGACAGTGTAAAGGGAAATGTTGAGCGTGATTTGCAATTGATGCAAGAATTAGGGCTTAAATTAATCTACACAATCGAAACTCATATACATGCAGATCATATTACTGGAGCTGGGGATTTGAGTTTGAGAACAGGAGCGAAGAGAGTAGTTCCCAAAAACAGTCAAGTTGAATGTGCGGATATTTTATTGGCTGACGGTGATGAGTTGAAGTTTGGTGATTGTAATATTAAAGCAATTTATACGCCAGGACATACAGATACTTGCACTTCGTACTTGGTTGATAATATGGTTTTCACTGGAGATGCACTCTTTATAAGGGGTAACGGTAGAACAGATTTCCAGAACGGTTCTGCTGAAGCACTTTATGAAAGTATCACAAAAAAACTTTTTACTCTTCCTGATGATACTTTTGTTTACCCTGGTCATGATTATAAAGGTATGAATTTGTCGACAATCAAAGAAGAGAAACAATTTAACCCTAGAATTAAAGTCGGCACTACTAAAGACGAGTTCATTAATACGATGAATACTTTGAAGTTGGTAAATCCAAAAAAAATTCAGGAAGCCGTACCTGCAAATTTAAAATGTGGAAAGGAGACAAATCATGCAGTTTGAACGTAAAACTTTAGGACATAAAGAATTCAAAGAAAAATTAGATACTAAGCAAGAAGAATGTATGCTCATAGACGTTAGATCAATGGATGAACATCATTCGGGAACCATTCCTGGAGCGACTTGTATACCAGTTGATAATCTTGAGCAAAATCTTGCTCAACTGCCAAAAGATAAACAGTTACTTTTATTCTGCCGTTCAGGTAAAAGATCATCTAAGGCTTGTGATATTTTGCATAAACATGGCTACGATAAGATATCTGATCTTGAAGGAGGCGTAAGCGCTTGGTTTGAGCAAGGATTGCCAATAATAAAGAAGAGGAATGCTATTCCAATTCAAAGACAAGTAATGATAGCAGCTGGTTTGTTGATTAGTTCTGGAGTGTTTTTAGGACATTTTATAAATTACGGATTCTATTTGATCCCAACTTTTATAGGTTTTGGTCTCTTATTTGCTGGTATAAGTGGTTTCTGTGGAATGGCAATCTTGCTAGAAAAGATGCCTTGGAATAAGGTATGCTAACAGTTCCACAACTCCTAATTCCAGTAATAATAGGTTTAGTACTTGGCTTAATAGGTGGCGGTGGCTCAGTTTTAACCGTACCATACTTGATCTATATAGTAGGCCAAGACACTAAAGAAGCATTTGCCACAAGTCTTTTTGCAGTAGGGGTTGCTGCTTTAGTTGGAGCTTTATACCATGCTTCCAAATCAAACCTAGTTTTATTGAAGTCTGTCCTTTTCGGCTTCTGGGGCATGCTCGCCTCCTATCTTTCTGCAAGATTTTTAGTTCCTTTTTTAAGTGATGAATTACAAATTAAAATCTTTGCAATCTTGGTTTTATTGATAGCCATTTTAATGCTTTTTAAAAAACAAACCAACATGAATGTAACTGATAACTATTCCAATAATTTGGTTTTTAATTTTGTGGCAGTTTTCTTCTCAGGTATTTTTGTTGGAACTATTACTGGGATAGTTGGAGTTGGTGGGGGTTTTTTGATAGTACCAGCCTTACATTATTTTCTGAAAATGCCTATAAATAAAGCTATAGGCAGTTCTCTTTTGATTATCGCGATGCAAGCATTTTCTGGGTTTCTGGCTTACCAAAAAGAAATTCATTTAAATATCAGTTTTATATTTTATTTCTCAAGTTTAATTACTTTAGGTTCCTTGCTCGGATCATTTGCTTCAAGTCGAATCAAAACATCAATTTTGCAAAAGATTTTTGCTATTACACTTCTAATCATTGGATTATTTATGCTGCTGAGTTAAGCACCTCTGTGTCGATACCGCGAAGAGACCCGCTGCACAACGCGCAGTTTCAAGGCTGAGGAGGACGAATGACCGCAGCGTACGGGTAATTTCCAGCGATGCCGAGCATGCGACATTAATGTCATATGCGAGCAAGCGGAAATACAAGCTTGATTTATCAAGCTTATAGTCCTTTGAAATCAGGTCCGGAACCAGCATAAGCTGGATTAACTCTGAGATTCTGCTCTGGACAGATAAGCTCACAAGTCCTGCACTGGACGCAGTTCTCAAGTGACATGGCATGCACTTTTATATTGCCGCTAGAAATATCTAATCTGTGAACTTCTGCTGTACAGTCAGATACGCAAGGCACATCTAAACTTTTAGCTTCATAGGTTTTAATACAAGTAAGGCAAGTATCACTGTTAAATTCATCTATATGGCTAGGATGCTCGTCGTAGCGGGTGTTAGCGTAGAAGACCGCATCCTCACGGCTATAGACAGTCGTCTTCGCGAAATCATCACCACCATGGCATCTGTCCATCAAGACTTTATTGAAATTAGGGTCTATATGCTGGTAGCCTGGTTTGTAAACTACCTCTTCTTTAATTTCTTTAGCGTTATTGATTAAGCTCGCTGATCTGAGAAAAGCTTTAGTCGCTTTAAAAGGATTCTGGACGCCGACTTTAAGACCACCTAGAACTGGAGTTTTAGTCTGATCTATAGAACTTAAAACTTCGGGAAGGTAATCTCTAAGCAGTTCAGGGTTCTCAATAAAGGCTTTTCTGAAATATCTATTTTCTTTAAATTTATCCATGTAAGGAGAAGCCATTAAGCTGCTCTGGTACTTACTTAGTTTAGTTTCAGAAAAATCATTAGCTTTTAGTGCTTCGTAAGCGACTTTAGCAGCTATATAACCAGACTCTATAGCCTTATCCACTCCAGCTAAGGCTTTTACATCTAGTAATCCTAGTGCATCGCCTAAAATTAAAGCACCATCTACCTGGAATTTCTTAGGTAAACTAGCATAACCACCTTCAGGTAAAACGGCTGCACCATAGTGCATTAATTCAGCTCCCTTAAGCATTTTTTGTAACCAAGGATGTTTTTTATACTCCTGTAACTGTTTCTGCGGGTGAATATTAGGGTTTGAGCTGTCTAGAGATATGACTAAACCTATGGTTACACGTTTATTCTTAAGACCATAGATGAAACCGCCACCTAGAGTGCCATCTAGAGTAGGGTAGCCAAGCGTGTGCCATACTTTCCCCTCTATGTTTTCAGAACCTTCTGCGAGCTGCCAAGTCTCTTTAACTCCTACAGACCAGATCTGAGGATTAGTTTCTAGATCATATTTTTTGATTAAATCTTTAGATAAAAAACCTTTATCCCCGAAACAAGTAAGTTTAGAGTAAATGATATCATCCTCATCATTGCCGGTGCGATCCACTCGCAGACCAGCTACTTTATCACCTTCATAAATAATCTCCATAGCTGGAAAACCAGGGAAAAGATCTAATTTTACGTTAGGGACTTGAGCTGCTTTAGCTTTCAGGTTTTCAGCCATCCAAGCTACTACGTTAGATAGTGTGAGAATATAATAGCCTTCTTTTACGAAATCCGCTGCTGCTGCACGAGTCAGTATCGAAGGAATATCCCACTTCTCATGGTAAGCCATTAAAGAGACGTAACTTTTTTTGCAGATAGCTTCTATAGGCATTCCATCTTTAATATGATTTGGGAAGGCTTTAGTGAAGATAGAAGGATGTACTACTGCACCTGAAACTATGTGCCCGCCAAAGTCGTGAGCTTTTTCTAAAATCGCGATAGAAAATTTAAACTCTGGATTTTTTTCAGCAAGTCCAAGTATCGTATGTGCAAGAGTCAGATTAGAAGGGCTGGCTCCAACAAGGACTAGGTCGTACTCTATTCTGGGCTTAGTATTACTCATTTATTTAACCTTTAATTCTGCTAGTTTACTAGTATTTTTTTCTTGAAGCTGCTTAATCATCTCTGGGATTACGTGATAGACGTCACCGACTATACCTTGATCTGCAAAAGAAAATATAGGTGCATCTGGATCTCTATTAATAGCGATAATTAATTCTGATTTCTGCATTCCAACACGGTGCTGGAGCGCCCCAGAGATACCACAGGCTATGTAGATTTTAGGTCTAACGGTTTTACCAGTTTGTCCTACTTGATAGGGATATGTCATCCAGCCTAGATCTACTATTTTACGAGAAGCTCCCACTACTGAATTTTCAAAACAAGCAGCGAGATCTTTAAGAAGATTCACTCCATCAGCAGATCCTAAGCCATAGCCACCTGCGACTATGACATCAGCAGCGGTAATATCTATCTTCCCTTCGATCTCTCTAAGAGTTTCTTTGATAGTAATTCTGTAATCACTTGGCTGAAAATTAATCGCTACCTTTTTAATTTCAACGCTTTCGGGCTTCTCTGTTAGCATCTCTGGTTTAGAGAATACCCCTGGTCTAATAGTCGCCATCTGCGGGTCTTTCCATGGTCCTAAAATTCTAGCTTTTAAAGATTCGCCGAAACTCGGTCTAGAAGCATAAAGACACTCAGGGAAGTAACCAATTTTCGTCTGATCTATACCAGATGTGTGTTCATAGGGACCGATGTCGAGTTCTATAGTATCTGCTGTTAATCCAGTCTCGAAAAAAGTAGCGATACGTGGTGCTAAGTCTCTACCTGTAGTAGTAGATCCCATAAGTAAAGTATGTGGTGGAGTCGCCCATGAGCTGAGTTCATCTAAGATAACCCTTCTATAGTGTAGGGTCTTATATTCAGCAAGTTCCAGATGATCTGCTAGATAGACTTTCTCTGCTCCAGCTCTGATGACTGCATCTACAGCTGCTTCCATATTATGACCGATAACGAAACAAGATAAGGGCGAACCTAATTTTCTCGCTAATTTTTTACCTTCTCCGAGCAGCTCTAAAGTAACATTCGCTACCTGAGAATTAACCTGCTCTGCTACGACTAAAACTTCTCCAGCCATTATATTTTCACAAACTCCTTAAGCATAACTGCATCTTTAAAAACTTCACTTACTAATTCTGAAGCAGCTTTTCCTTGGTGCATTTTACAGTTACCACCAACTACACCTATTTTCCAAGTCTTAGAAACTATAGTAGGTGAGCCATTTAGACCACATCTCATTTCATCAGCTTCACATTTATCTAAATCGATAATCTCCACATATTTGGCTTGCTCTTCTTTGCTAGCTCTTTTGACATCTTGGACGAACTGAGCCCCTCTGAGGGATTTAAATTTAAGTTTAGTATAGCTATTAGCGATAGTTACTAAAGCTGGCAATTCCGCTGAAACTACCTGTGTGCCACCCTCTATGATTTTTTTAGCATGAAGAAGATTATCAGATATGGAGAAATCCTCACAGTAAGTGACCTGTGTGAAATCTAGTCTTTCAGATATTTCTGGACCTACTTGAGCTGTGTCACCATCAGTCGTCTGTAAACCACAGAATATTAAATCTGCTTTTTTACCATTCTTTTTAAATAAATATTCTAAAGTTCTACATAAAGCATAAGCTGTCGCTAAAGTATCGGAAGCAGCTAATCTTCTGTCTGATAAGATACAAGTCGCATCAGCGCCGTGTTCTAGAGCTTGGTAAAGTATATCTATCGCTGGCGGTGGACCCATGGTTACAGCGAATAATCTAGAATTAGGTCCGCCCATTTTTTTAGCATTAAGACCTGCTTGCAGAGCGAAAGCATCAAAGGGATTTAGCATTTTACCTGCTTTAGCCCTATCTATAGTTCCGTCTGGATTAACGCCAGCTTTGGATCTAGTATCTGGAACTTGCTTGATTAATACGTATATGTCTAAATCTTTATTCATTTTGGTAAAACCTAATTCTACTTTAACCCTAAAGTTCTCCTTAAGAGGGCTAAATTTCTAATCATTTAAATCGTGAGTAATTCTTTTTCTTTACTCGTAGCTAACGCATCGACTTTCTCAATGTATTTATCTGTACTCTTCTGTACATCATTCGTAAAGTTTCTGAGAAGATCTTCTGTCATATCTTTATCTTTCTTAGCGTCGTTTAGAACATCTCTTCTGACATTGCGTATAGCGACTTTACCCTCTTCTATTATTTTTTTAGTCTGCTTAACTAATTCTTCTCTTCTCTCTTTGGTGAGCTCTGGAATCGTAATAATAAGCTTCTGACCATCATTCGTTGGGTTAAGTCCTACATCACTCTCTTTAATAGCTTTCTCTATCCCGACGAGTATGCTGTGATCAAAAGGAGTTATAACTAGTGTGCGTCCTTCGGGTACTGAGAGATTAGCTAAGGACTTAAGTGGCGTTTTAGAGCCATAATACTCGACCACTACTCTATCAAGTATAGCGGGGTTAGCTCGCCCTGTTCTTATGGTGAGAAGCTCTTTCTCAACCATTTCTAAAGCTTTTTGCATACGGTTCTCTAAGTCAGACATAATTACCATCATACACCTAGCCTCAAGAGAAAAAAAGTGCTTTTCAACAAGAATTAATAAAATTAAAAAAAAATGCAGGTTTTTTCTAGTATCATTTATCTAGATATGGCCGCTGAACAAGTGATTTATATGAGTATTATTGCTGGAATATTGGCAATTATTTTTGGTCTGCTTTATTCTTTCTGGATTTTCAAGTTAGATACGGGTTCCGAAAAGATGATGGCGATAGCTTATGCTATACAAGATGGCGCAAATGCCTTTCTTCGCCGCCAGTATATGACGATAGGTGCTGTAGGGCTTATTCTTGCGGTGGTGATCTATTTCGTTCTTGGTGCGAAAATCTGCGCAGGGTTTTTAATAGGAGCAGTACTTAGTGGTTTAACTGGCTTTATCGGTATGATGGTTTCAGTTAACTCGAATGTTAGAACGGCTCAAGCTGCAAGTGTCGGTATACACCGTGCATTAGATGTGGCTTTCAGGGGTGGTGCTGTAACTGGACTTCTTGTTGTTGGCTTAGGCTTACTTGGGGTTACTTTATTTTTTAATTACTTAAATGTTTCTTATCCTACTGAGATTGAAGATAACGTGAAAGCTCTTATAGGATTAGCTTTTGGTTCTAGTTTAATTTCTGTTTTCGCTAGGCTAGGTGGAGGTATTTTTACTAAAGCTGCTGATGTCGGTGCTGACTTAGTAGGTAAGGTGGAAGCTGGTATTCCTGAAGACGATCCTCGTAATCCAGCTGTTATAGCTGATAACGTTGGTGATAATGTCGGTGACTGTGCTGGTATGGCAGCCGATCTTTTTGAAACTTATACAGTAACTGCTACAGCAGTTATGCTTCTTGGTTTTCTTTTATATCCAGATGCGGTAAGAGCGGGAAATCTTTCGATGATTATTTATCCTTTAGCTATGGGAGCTACTGCGATAGTTGCTTCTATTATAGGTAATTTCTTTGTTAAATTAGGTAAGAGTCAGAATATTATGAGGGCTCTTTATAAAGGTCTAGTCGTGAGTGGTTTAGTCGCTGCTGTAGGCTTCTATTACATCACAGACTTAGTTTTAGTAGATACAGAATTTCCTAAAATTAATTATTACTATGCTGCTTTAATTGGACTTGCTTTAACTGGGCTTTTCGTTATTATCACTGAATATTACACTTCTACTGATTTCCCACCAGTAAAGAAAATTGCTAAGGCTTCTGAGTCTGGTCATGCGACTAATATTATCGCGGGTTTAGCTATTTCTATGGAATCTACTGCTGCACCTGTTTTGGTTATAGTGCTAGCGATGCTTAGTACTTATACCCTCTGCGGCGTTTATGGAGTTGGTGTAGCTGCGATGAGTATGCTTTCTATGGCGGGTATCATAGTAGCCTTAGATTCTTACGGACCGATTACCGATAATGCTGGTGGTATAGCTGAAATGTCTGGTATGGACCCGGAGATTAGAAAAATTACTGATGCATTAGATGCTGTTGGTAATACTACTAAAGCTGTTACTAAGGGTTATGCTATTGGCTCTGCTGCTTTAGCTGCGATAGTTTTATTTACTTGTTTTAAGGCTGATTTATTTCAAGCCATTATTGAACATAACGAAAAATTTGGTACTGAATTATTGCCACCTCAGTTTGATATTTCTGATCCTTATGTACTCTCTGGATTATTTATTGGTGGAATGATTCCTTTCTTATTTGGTGCTTTTGCGATGCAATCGGTAGGTAAAGTTGCAGGTAAAGTTGTAGCTGAAGTTAGAAGACAGTTTGCTGAGATACCTGGAATTATGAAATTCGAGGCTAAGCCAGATTATGCTAGATGCGTGGATATCGTTACTATCGGTGCGATTCAAGAAATGGTTATACCAGCCTTATTACCAGTGCTTATTCCTATTTTAATAGCCTTTATTGGAGTATTTTACCTTAATGGTTATGAGCCACTTGCTTCTGCTCGAATCATGGGTGGTGTGCTTGTCGGAAGTATCGTTACTGGTATATTTCAAGCGATTTCTATGACCTCTGGTGGTGGAGCTTGGGATAACGCTAAAAAATATGTAGAGGATGGACACTGTGGTGGTAAAGGTTCTGAAGCACATAAAGCTTCTGTAACTGGTGATACAGTTGGTGATCCTTATAAAGATACGGCAGGTCCAGCTATTAATCCGATGATTAAAATACTGAATATTATTGCACTTCTACTAGTCTCTTATTTAATTTGAGACCGCTGCATAATTTCATTTTCTGTGTTTTTGTCGTCCTCTTACTAAATGGTAAAATTTATTAAAAAAAAGGAGAGATGCTAACATCTCTCCTTTTTACTTTTATTATTTCTTTTCTATAAATCTCTCTCGTCTTCGATATCTTCTAGTAGATCGGTTATACCATCACTGAGGCTTAGACCTTCGAGCAAATCGCATATGTCTTCCTCATCTTCTAAATCGTAATACTCATCGATGAAATCCTCTAGATACATTCCGTCATTCATTGCATATCTCCTTAGTTTTGATTGCTGAGGAATACATAAGGCATTTTTATTAAGTGGAGATTAAGAAATGGGAATTTTTAAGAATTTGCTCTATAGTATTGTTTTATTAATTCGGGGGTTTAAACCCCTGAATTGGGTATAATTTAGGTATGCTGATACCTCGAAAATTATTAGAGAAATTATCTAATTCATTAAAACCAAAAAAAGTTTTAATGTTAGTAGGTCCAAGGCAGGTTGGTAAAACAAGCTTGATCAAGCAGTGTTTAGATAATCTTCATGGAGAAAAGAGGATGGATCTAAATGGTGATTTTCTGGCTGATAGAGAAATCCTTTTAAAAAAGTCTAAGATTGAATTTGAAAACTTAATTGGGGACAGCTCTTTATTATTTATTGATGAAGCTCAAAAATTTGAAAATATAAATTTAACTCTTAAAATTTTAGTGGATAATTTTCCAGATTTAAAAATTATAGTCTCTGGTTCTGCTGCCTTTGAGTTAATGAGTAAAGTGCGGGAATCATTAGCTGGAAGGTTAATTAAACTGAATCTTTTTCCTATCGCTCAATTAGAGCTATCTAAGATCGAGTCTAGAAGGGAAACGCAAGAAAATCTTTTTAGAAGAATGATTTATGGTTCTTATCCTGAAGTGATAACTTTAAAAACTGATAAAGAGAGGGAGGAGTATTTATATAATTTCGTAGAAGCTTTTTTATTTAAAGATATTTTCGAATACGAGGGCATTAAAAACTCTATTAAAATTAAAAGACTTTTACAGCTTTTAGCTCTTCAGTTAGGACAGGAAGTTTCTCTTAGTGAAATCGGCTCACAGCTTAGTATGGATAAAGAAACTGTGGCGAGGTATTTAGATTTATTAGAAAAGACTTTCGTTATTTATGAACGAGTGGGATTTAGTTCGGGGAATTTACGTAAAGAAATAAGTAAAACTAAAAGATATTATTTCTACGATAATGGCGTAAGGAATGTTCTCATTAATAATATGAATTCTCTTGAAATACGTTCAGGTAAAGAGATTGGGCAGCTCTGGGAGAGTTATATTATTACTGAGAGGCTAAAGTACTTAAATTATAGTGAAGAGCTTCCTAGGCAGAATAGTTATTTCTGGCGTACTTATAATCAGAGTGAAATAGATTTAGTGGAGCAGGGAGGAG
>JBMOEX010000036.1:0-19886 GCA_049314535.1 Vampirovibriophyceae bacterium
CTAACTTAAAATACATCTTAGAAATAGTAGATAGCAACCTGTCAAAGTCCATCTCAATTCGATGTGGATTATTTAAGTTCAACCACTCTTCAGCAGTGCATTCTATCATTCCAGCAATGGCTACAGCTGCTATCTTAGAATCCACATGTTTTTGTAAAGGACTTCTGTCTATAATCCTTTCGGTGCGTTCGATTAAGCGCAAGCGAATATTATAATATTTTTCTGCGAACTGTGGATCTAAGGAAGCAAGCTCTTTACTTAAGCGAATAATGTCGTAATTACGCTTAAAACTTTCAAAAATCGCCGAAATATCTTTTCTTAAAGCACGATAGGTACTCAGACCTTCTTTATATTCAGCATCTATATCTACACCACCCTGAAAGGCAGTATAGAGATCATCTTCTACCTGTTCTAGTAGCTTATAAAAAACGTCTTTCTTGTCGGAGAAATATAAATAGAAAGTACCATGCCCTAAACCAGCGTGAGCAGCGATGTCTTTAACACTAACTTGATTAAAACCTTTTTCAATAAAAACACTTTTAGCAGAATCTAAAATATTCTTACAAGTTTTACGAGCTTTTTCAGTTTTTAATTCAGAATCCATAAATTCAGCATATGAAATAATGCTCTTCACTGCTGTATAATATCAAAAAGCGTGATTAAATTCAAAAATGTCAGTAAATTTTATGGACCTATTAAGGCATTAGATAATATTAACTTTGAAATTGAAGCGGGAGAAATGGTTTTCATCGTAGGTCCCAGTGGAGCTGGTAAATCTACCTTGATGAAGTTACTTTACCGTGAAGAGCGAAACACCCATGGTCAGATTTTAATAAATAATATAGATGTTAGCTCGCTGTCTGAAGATAAAATCCCTTACCTAAGGCGCCGTATGGGGATAATTTTTCAAGATTTTAAATTATTACCGAATAAAAGCATTTTTGATAACATCGCTTATGGTTTAAGAGGTTTGGGCGTTTCTGAATTTGAGATTCAAAAAAGAGTGGCTGGAGCTTTAAATTTAGTCGGTTTATTAGAGAGAGCAGAAGCTTTCCCAGATGAGCTTTCAGGTGGTGAGCAGCAGCGTGTTGGTATTGCTAGAGCGATAGTACAAGGACCTCCACTTGTAATAGCCGATGAACCTACTGGAAATTTAGATCCTAAAACATCTATAGAGATTTTTAATTTATTGAAGAGTGTCTCTCTGAGAGGAACTACCGTTATAGTTAGTACTCATAATCATAAAATAGTTAAAGAGTTTAAAGAAAGAGTTCTAGTCCTTGAAGATGGTAAACTTGTTAATGACACTCTTTTAAGTTCAGTGTCCAACCCTTATGCGTAGTATTAGAATCATTTGGCGTATCCTGAAAGAGACCTATCAGAGCATAAAATTCTCTGGAATGTCTAACTTCATGGTGATCAGTATCTTAACTGTAACCCTAGCTTTGTTTGGTGGTGTACTTCAGTTCAACTCATCGATTAAGCAGATTTACCAAAATTTAGATAATCAGCTGGAATTTTCTATTTATCTGATTGAAGGAGCTGAGACTAAAGCTATAGCTCAAAAAATTAGCCAGATTGAGGCAGTAAAAAAAGTAGATATCATTCCTAAAGATATAGCTTGGAGAACTTTTAGGGATAAATTTGGCTTTAGTGAGGATTCTAGTAACCCGCTCCCAGACACACTTCACGTAAATGTAAAACGTGCTCAGGATCTTAACCCAGTCATAGAGCAGATTAAAAACTATTCAGGTATAGAGCAAATCAGCTATGCCCCTCAGTTATTCCAAGGTCTAAGAAGAGTTAGATCAATTTTATTTTCATTTGGTCTTTTTATCACTTTAATCCTTGCGATAAGTACTATAACTATCATTTCTAATACGATTCAGCTGATAGTCAAATCTCGTTCACTGGAAATTAAAATACTTCGTTTAGTCGGTGTGGATGATTGGTATATTAGAGGACCTTTTATTACTCATGGTATTTTTTATGGTTTGGTGTCATCTTTAATAGCGATAATTCCATTGCTTATATTCCAAAACTTCGTCTGGAACTCATTTCAGGCTTCATTTAAAACTATCATGCCGCTTACATTTAGTTTTGATTCTGGTAATGAACTTGGCTTGATCTTTGTGATTATGTTTTTAACAGGAATTATAGTCTGCGGTACTAGTAGCTATATGGTTACAAACAGATACATTAAAGTCTGAGGGGACTGTTTAGTATAATCAATAAGATGAATCTTAATGCAGATAAAGCGAATATTTATAAATACAAAGCTTCTCTTATAATTCCTGTTTATAACGAGGAAGAGAACTTAGAATTACTGCAAGAAGAAATAGAAAAATCTTTAAATGGAAAAATTAGTTATGAAGTCGTTTATGTCGATGATGGCAGTAAGGACGCTAGTTATGAGGTATTAGAAAAAATAGCTGATAATAAGGATTACGTAAAAGTTATTAAACTGAGACGTAATTATGGCCAAACCGCTGCGATGCAAGCTGGTATAGAAAATTCTTCTGGTGAAATTTTAATTCCTTTAGATTCAGATCTACAGAATGATCCTAGTGATATTCCTGAACTAATTAATAAAATAGAAGAGGGCTATGATGTAGTCAGTGGCTGGAGAAAAAACAGGCAAGATACTTTTATTAATCGTAAACTGCCATCAGTAATAGCTAATAGCATTATTTCTTGGATTTCTGGAGTTAAATTACATGATTATGGCTGTAGTTTAAAAGCCTATAAAGCTGATGTACTACAGTACGTAAAGCTTTATGGTGAGCTGCATCGCTTCATTCCTGTCTGCGCGAGTTGGTATGGGGCTAAGGTTACAGAAATGCCTGTGAAGCACCATGCAAGACGCTTTGGTAAGTCTAAATATGGAATTAACCGTACTATTAAAGTTATTTTGGATTTAATAGTAATTAAATTTTTGACGAATTACGCTACTAGACCTATTTATGTTTTCGGTGGGATTTCAGTTGTGAGTATGTTACTTTTTATAGGAGCTAGCATCTGGGCTTTAATTTTAAAATTCAATGAAGGTATAGATCTAGATTCGACGCCTCTTCCAGTCATAGCTGCTATGTTTTTCACTGTCTCTGTGCAGATCGCCATGATGGGCTTGCTTGCTGATATGTTAATGCGTACCTATTATGAATCCCAAGATAAAAAGATATATACTGTAGAAAAGCGATTGAATTTCAATCAAGCACAGTATGCGAGTCTTTAAATTTAAAACCAAATTAATCTCAATCTTATTAATACTACTCGTCATTAATCCACTCTCTGCTGCAATAGCAAGATCTAAAATAAAAGACAGCAAAAGCACACGAGATTGCGAGCAGTCCGAAGATGGCACTGTGGAGCGATCTCTAAAAGCTCATATAGAATATAAATTAGAATATGATGAAGAAATTCCCTTGCGAGTAACTCAAATCCCAACTGATTTTGGCATGATTAACAAGGATATAGAGGGAAAGCTTATACCTTTAAACACTAATGCTGAAGTGGTTTTAGAAAATATTTATGATATTCGATTATCCGAAAATTCAAATGCGAAAGGTCAGTTAAGCACTAACAATATGAAAGAAGAATTATCCAGTGATTCTCTGAAAATTCTATTACCCAAAGGAAGTAAATTCTACGCAAAGGTTAAAAGTAGTGAACTTGCTAAATCCTTTAATAGAGATGGATTCGTGACTTTAGAGTTTTATAAAATAGAGGTAAACGTTTCAAGTAAATCTCAATCTATATCAATCCCACAGGGGGTTTTAAATGCAGATAATATGGAGCTGCGTGAAAGCTTCTCTAATAAAGCAGGCAAAGTGGGGAAAGCTATAGGTTATACGCTGGGAGGAGCTTTAATAGCTCCTTTACTTAGCTATCAAATAGCTGGAGTTTTAGCTTTTAGTAATCCCTATATTGCGGGTGGTACTGCTGCTACTGGAGCTGCAATTGGTCTAGCTTATGGTATAGCTAGTAAAGGTAAAAATTTCAATTTAGAGCCGGGGTCTGAGATTAAACTAAAGCTAAATAATGATTGGCTTTTAAGTGAACTTGACTCCCAAAGCTTGATCAACAGCGAGGTTCAAGGTGATATCAAAGATATAACGAAATCCTCAACAATAGAGCCCAAGAATCAGTTAGCCAAAAAGGCTTTGCTTAAAATCAATAAGATAAAAAAAACTGGCTCTAATTTTAATCAAAAATGCTTAAAAATCAATCTTGATTATGAAAATAAAAGCACAGAAGCCATTCGCTTCCTGTCTTTTAGATTAGTGGACAGTATGAGTAAAGAATACTTCCCTGATGGTGACAGCTTTAAAGGCGGGCAGCTCGCAGAGCTGCCACAGACAGGGAATCTTGATCTCATTTACTGTGTAGATTTTTCTAAAGCTATTTATAATCTTGAGCTTAGGGGCGTGAATAGTTATGAGTTGTTAGCAACTGAAAGAGTTGTTTTATATTAAGGGTGTGTAGCCGAACGAACAAGTTCAAGGCTGAGGAGGACGAATGACCGCAGTGTACTGAGAGTAATTTCCAGCGATGCCGAGCATGCGAGACAAGTCTCATATGCGAGCAAGCGGAAATACAAGCTTGATTTATCAAGCTTACATGAGGATCATGAGGGCGACGAAAACGCAGAAATTGGAGTTCCGCTACACGCCGATTAAGCTAAAATTTGCTCCAGGGCTGGAAATTGAATAGACTGAACCTCCGAGACATAGCTTTTAAAAGCGTTTAACATATCCTCATACTGATGAGCATATCTTTTAACGAATTTCGGTTTAAATAAATTAAATCTACCTAGAAGATCGTCTGTGACTAAGACTTGACCTGTAGTATAAGAGCCTGCACCTATACCTATAGTAAAAGGCTTAATCGTATCTGTGATTAATTTAGCGATAGCCTCTGGAACCATCTCTAGGACTAATCCTATAACCCCACTCTTTTCTAAAGCTTTAGCCTCACTCAGTAAAAGCTCTGCATCTGTTATTAGTTTATTTTGTGTCGAAAACTTCTCGACACTCTGCGGTGTATAACCTATATGGCCTAAGATCTTGTAACCAGAGCTTACTAGCTTAGAAATAAGCTCCAGACTCTCTTGCTCAGCGTTTTCTATTTTCAGAGCATAAACACCAGCTTCAAAAAATTTTAAGGAATCTTCATAAGCTCCATTGATTCCCTTAGATACTGAAACATAAGGTAAGTCACCTATTATCTTGGTATTCGGCGCACCTCGCTTCACGGCACGTGTACACATTAACATTTCATCTAAGCTAACTTCTTGCGTGGTTTGATAACCAAGAAAGACATTAGCTAAGCTGTCCCCGACGAGAATATAATCTAGACCAGACTCCTCAAGTGCTCTTGCTGTGTTAAAGTCGTAGGCAGTGAGCATTGTAAGCTTGGACATAGAAACAATTATACTAAATTAAACTGCCCCCATTAATTTCTCCTATAAGGCAAGCCTAAGTCACGGACAGGGAAGAATTCCACCCATGTTAAATCACATTTTTCATAAGAAGTGGAGCTTTATCTATGACTAGGTTATGGAAGTAGGCATAGATATAGAGTATATGTTCTAGCATATGAATTCTTTTAGTAGTACACCAAGTACGCCTACTTAACCTTTTAACATTATCCCTAATCATGGCACAACTATGATTTAGAGCGAAAAGAGGATCTCTACCAGAAGCTTTAAGTTCACCCTGACCTACTATACAACCTCTTTTTCCCTTAAACGCTAGATGTTTATACTTTAGAAATAACTCTTTGAGTATATTTGGATAACAAGTAGCCTGATCTGAAGAGAATAGAATATTCTTGTCTCTGTATTTCCTAATATCCATCAGCATTTCCTTAATTTTTTTCTTTTTTTCTGATTTCCTAATCCCATATTTTTTAAGAGCGATGGCAGTTAATTTCTTTTTAGGGGGTATTTTACCGACGCTTAGGGAGTGGCTCCCCCTCAATAAAATATACCAGTAATCGAAAGAAAAGGAATTAACCTGAAAAACCCCGACTGGTGACAGACCAACAAAAAACCTTTCATCTCAAATCTTTACAATCCAAATAATTTACACCAATAAATGTCATAATCATTTTATGACAAAAAAAACGAAAAACTATATTGTAAAATATTCACTTTTATATTACTAGCAGTATTCCTGCTAAGTTCTCAAGTAAAGGTCTCTGCCATATCTAAAGCAGAAATCGACTCTAACGTTAAAATCGCCCTCAGCAGATTAAGCCGAGATGTGAAAAAATCTGAGGATCTTTTAGCTAAGGCTAAGGGTATTCTTGTTTTCCCTGATGTTTATAAAGCTGGATTCGTCTTCGGTGGCGAATATGGGGAAGGCTCATTAGTTTTTGGTAAGCAGACTATGGAATATTACAGCCTTGCTTCTGGTTCATTTGGATGGCAGCTTGGGGCTCAGAAGAAATCTATAGTAATTTTATTTATGGAAGATGAGGCCCTGAATAAACTTCGCAATAGTGATAACTGGAAGATTGGCGCAGATGCTTCTGTAGCGATAGTTAGCGTTGGTGCAGATGGTTTTATTGATTCACAAATAACTAATCAACCAGTTATTGCTTTTGTCTTCGATCAGAAAGGTTTAATGTATAACCTGACTTTAGAAGGTACTAAATTCACCAAACTAGACAAGAAAAGCTAGTCCTAGCATGGGTTATTAATATATTAAAATAAACCCAGGCTTATTTACACCCTCTCTTGCTATAATCATTAGTACTCAAACAATTAGAGTAAAAACAAAGGATGATCATGGAAAGACAAAGTCAACATACTGAGAATAAACCAAGAGCCAGAACTGATGAAAAGCATGCCAGCAGTGGAATGATAAAAAGTGCCCACGAAAAAAATAGTAATAGCAAAAAAAACGACAAACTTGACAATAAAAACAACAAAGCTGTTGCAAAAAGTAAGTAAGAATAAAGTAATTTGCCAAAACTAAAAACCGGGAAAGAGGTCTATCCATCGTGGATAGACCTCTTTAATTATTTAAAATTTATCATCAATGATGACAAAGCAGACGAAGAGGCTATTCGCTCAGACTGCTTTAATATTGAAAGACTAAAACAGCATGGGGAAAGCCTTGCAAAAGCCCAGCTGGTAACTAATAATCCTAATAAAGGCTATAACCTTTCTCGCAGATTACTAGACAATAAAACAGTTCTTTACGAAAACTATAATCATATAAATGAAGCCATAAGACAGGAACAAGCGATCACCCCTGCTGCTGAATGGTTAATTGATAATTTCCATATTATTGAAGAGCAGTTAAAAGATATACAAATCCATTTACCTATTGGGTTCTATAAAGAATTACCTAAACTTAGTAACAGCAGCCATCTTAAAGGATACCCACGAGTATATGGCTTAGCTTGGAATTTCATCGCTCACTTAGATAGTAGATTCGATTCTGAGTCCTTAATCGAATTTAGCAATGCCTATCAAAGTATACAAGCACTCAGCATCGGAGAGATTTGGGCTATAGCTATTAGTTTACGTACAGTTTTGATCGAGAATTTAAGACGCTTAAGTGTACTTATCGTTAACTCCTCTCAAGCCAGGAAAGCTGCCGATATGATAGCTGATGCTTTGCTCAGCGGCAAGAGAGAAGAAATAGAAAAAGCTGAGAACTTCTTAGGAACTATTGCCTCTGAACCATTAAGAGACTCTTTCTTAGTCCAGCTTTTACAGCGCCTACATTATCAAGATCCAGCAGTCACACCAGCTCTTAAGCAAATAAATCAAAGATTAATTGATTTAAATCTAACTATTGATGAGCTAGTGTCGAGAGAACATAATCGCCAATCAGCGAGTAATCTCAGCGTAAGAAATATTATTACCAGCATGAGAGCTATTTCCACTTTCAATTGGCGTGATTTTTTTGAAGCAGTGAGTATTACAAATAAAATCTTAAGTAAAGATTCTTCATTTACGGTGATAGATTTCGCCACTCAAGATCAGTATCTGCATGCAATTGAGGCACTTGCAAGAAATTCAAAACACACAGAAATAAGCATCGCCAAAAGAATAATCTCTAAAATAGAGACGCTAAAGCTTTTAGATTCAAGCTCAGAAAGGGAATTAGATATAGGCTTTTATTTAATTTCTAGAGGCAAAAAAACTATAGAAAAAGAAATAGGTTTTAAAGCTCCAATTTTTGACAAGTTCAAAGAATTCTACATCAGCAATGCCAAAGTGGGTTATAGCTGCACTATTTTGCTATTTTCTGGCTTAATAGTATTTTTTTCATCCCTTATTAATGAAGAGAGTACTGTGCCAATCTGGGCTTTGTGGGCTTTCGCTATAAGTAGCTTCTTTCCAGCTTCAGATATAGTAATCACTTTAGTAAATAAAATCGTTTCTATGACAGTAGGACCGCAGCATTTACCTTTAATTAAATTTGAGTCTGGAGTTCCTTCTTCACTCAGTACCTTCGTCGTAATGCCGATTCTGTTAATTAATACCAAAACCATAGAAGAACAATTACAACAGCTAGAAATACATTATCTCTCAAACCCTGAGGGGCAGGTACATTTTGCGATACTTTCAGACTGGAAGGACTCTAATTATAAAATCAATGCAGCAGACTGTGATTTACTGAAAATAGCTAAAAATGGAATAGAAAAATTAAATAAACAATACGGCAGCCTCGCAGATGAACAAAAACGCTTCTTTATCTTTCATCGTAAGCAAATCTGGAACACTGGTGAAGGCAAATGGATGGGCTGGGAACGCAAAAGAGTTAAGCTCCACGAGTTTAATCAACTACTGCGTGGTTCAGAAGATACTACTTATATAGTCACCAAGGAAGAATTAGCTGAGATCCCACGGAATATCAAATATGTAATCACCTTAGATGCAGACACTAGAATGCCTATGCAGTCAGTAGAGCAATTAGTAGGCACCATCGCTCACCCACTCAATAAAGCTCATTTAAATGAAGAGTTGCAAATCGTCACTGAAGGTTATGGTATTTTAAGACCCTGTGTCCTAGCATCTCTCCCCACTAGGCATAACACTTCGATTTTCCAAAGACTCTTTTCAGGACCTTGCGGTATGGATCCTTATACTTTCACTAGTTCAGATGTCTATCAAGATCTATTCGGCGAAGCTTCTTATACGGGTAAAGGAATTTATGACTTAGATATTTTCGAAGCTGTCCTCAAAGATAGAATCCCCGAAAACTCTCTACTCAGCCATGATTTACTTGAAGGAATTTTTGCAAGATGTGGCTTTATTAGTGATTTAAATTTATTTGAAGACTTTCCTTCAAATACTGAAGTTGCAGCTTCACGATTACATCGCTGGACCAGAGGAGACTGGCAGCTACTTCCATGGATTTTTGATAATAAAGATAAAACTATTCCATTTATAGGTTTATGGAAAATGCTGGATAACTTAAGACGATCTTTAGCTGCTCCAGCTATGATTCTAGTTCTAGTACTAGCATGGTTTATCCCTCAAGCACCTCATCTGTATTGGATCTTATTTATAATCACAGCTATTGCCTTGCCGTTATTTTTACCTTTTATTTCAGGCTTTTTTGCTTATCCTTTCAGAAACCAGCTTAATCGCACTCGTGCAGATCTTCATTATGAATTTCTATTGAGCCTCGGTCAAACCCTCTGCACCATTGCTTTATTACTACATAGTGCCTTGCAAATGATAGATGCTATTACTCGCACCCTATTTAGATTATTCATCTCCAAGCGTAAACTTTTACAGTGGGTAAGCGCCTCTCAAGAACAAATAAGTTCAAATCTTTCACCTTTATATTTTTTTAAAAAGCATAGAGTCTCAGTAATAATTGCAGCTTATGCTGGAATTTTAATAATAATCTCAAATATTGATTTACTCACAAAAGCCCTTGCTAGCCCTTTTATCATTGCTTGGATTTTATCACCAGCAATCGCTTATTTTATAAGCCTGCCACCTAAAGCTGATCCCACAGAATCTCTTGCCCAAGATGAAAGTAAAAAATTACGATTAATTGCTCGCCATACTTGGAGATTCTTTACTACCTTCGTCACAAAAGAAGATAATTTTTTACCACCTGATAATTTTCAAGAAACACCTTCTCCAACTATCGCTCATCGCAGCTCACCGACTAATTTTGGCTTATATTTACTTTCTATATTAGCTGCAAAAGATTTTGGCTGGATAGGAAAAAAAGAGATGCTAAATAAATTAGAACAAACTCTTGAAGTCTTAGAAGAACTGCCTCGCCATCGTGGTCACTTTTTCAATTGGTACGAAACCACAAGTAAACAACCTTTACATCCTCATTATATTTCTTCTGTAGATAGTGGAAACCTTGCTGCCTATTTACTAGTAGTGGCTCAAGCTTGTGAAGAATTAAAAGAGACGGCTTTTCCTATAGAAACTCGATTCGCTGGAATTCAAGATGCTATTGAATTACTTAAAGAATCTTTAGCTAAGCTTCGTGATAAAAGACGCACTTCTATAGTGGATTTAGATCAATTAAAATCTGGCATTAAACACTTAGAGAAGCTTTTGGTTGATGAAGCAGAATGGCAGCTAATTCAGTCCATGGCACATACTTTAATAGATATTAGTGAAACCTTAATACAAGAACTCGGAAAGGCAGATACTGTTGAAATATTGTTCTGGACTAGAGAAGTTTATGAAACAATAAAAAGTCATATCGCAGACAGCCAAGAAACATCTAATGACTTAAAGACTCTCTCAGAAAAAACTATTAATATAATTAATTCTGCTCAAAAGTTATTTACTGAAATGGATTTCAAATTTCTCTTTGATGATCATCGTAAACTTTTCTATATCGGCTTTAATGCCTCAGAGAATATTTTTGATAATTCTTTTTACGACATGCTCGCTTCAGAAGCGAGGCTTACTAGCTTTGTAACTATTGCTAAAGGTGAAGTATCAGTTAAACATTGGTTCTTACTAAGTAGAGCTTTAACTGCAATTGGTCATACCGCTGCTCTACTATCTTGGTCTGGTTCAATATTTGAATATTTAATGCCTTCGCTAGTCATGTATACTCCTAGTAAAAGCCTCTTAGATAATACTTGCCGTTCGATTATAAAAAGACAAATAGAATATGGTAAAGAACAAGATGTACCTTGGGGCATATCAGAATCAGCTTATAATATTCGTGACATAAATCTCACTTACCAGTATTCAAGCTTTGGTGTTCCAGGCTTAGGCTTAAAACGAGGCATTGGACAGAATTTAGTTATTTCACCTTATTCAACAGCTCTAGCTGCGATGTATTATCCTAAATTAGCATTAGAAAATTTTGAAGCTTTAGCAAAGCTAGATGCTCTGGGCAAATATGGGTTTTATGAAGCGATAGATTTTACGGCTAGTAGAATTCCAGAAAATAAAAAACTAGCAATTGTACAAAACTATATGGCTCACCACCAAGGTATGTCCATCATTGCACTTGGCAACGTCATTTTCAAAGGCAATATGAGACATCGTTTTCACAATATTCCTGAAATAAGAGCAGCTGAACTTCTTCTGCAAGAACGCACACCTCATACTATTACCACTATAGAACCATTTGTAGATCAAGTAGAAATTGACAATGTGCGCAATTTGGCTCAACCACTCATCAGACGTTTCAAACTACCTTCTCACTCTATACCTGAAACACACCTTTTATCAAATGGTCACTACAGCGTTATGTTTAATTCTGCTGGCTCTGGCTACAGTAAATGGAAGGACATTGCTGTAACTAGATGGCGTGAAGATGCAACCTGTGACAGACATGGCAGCTATATATTTTTACGCGACATTGACACTAAACAGTCTTGGTCACTAGGTTATCAACCTTCAGCCACTAAACCTAGTAACTATGAAGCTAATTTCACTGAAGATATGGCAAGAATATTTCGCGAGGATGGAGATATTACCAGTTACCTAGAATTAATAGTTTCTAATGAAGATGATACTGAAATTAAACGAATCACTATTAAGAATAATGGTCTAAGAACTAAAGAAATAGAAATTACTTCTTATAGCGAAATAGTTCTTGCTCCTCAGGCTACAGACCTTATGCATCCAGCTTTTTCAAACCTTTTTATAGAAACAGAATATCTAGCGAAAACAAATACACTTATCGCAAGTAGACGCCCACGCTCAAGTAAAGAGAAAGCCGTTTGGCTAGCACATCTTATTGCGATAGAGAATAATACCAAATCAAGCGTAGTTGAATACGAGACAGATAGATCACGCTTCCTTGGTCGCACTCGCTCAATACGCAATGCTATTTCAATAACTGAAGGTCAGGCTCTGTCTAATACAGTAGGAGCAGTACTAGACCCTATAGTAAGCTTACGTACACGGATAATTATCCCCGCAGGTGATAGCCTGGAATTATGCTTTGCAACGATGGTCAGTGATTCACGCGAGGAGCTGGTTACACGAATTGATAAATATTGTGATACGAGCATATTTGAACGTGCTTCCGCTTTAGCATGGACTCATAGCCAAGCTAAACTTCATTACCTCGGCATAGACGAAAGTGAAGCGAATTTATTTCAACAGATGGCTAGCCATCTTATCTACGTAAACTCTGCGATGCGTCCATCAAGTAACTTACTTAAACGCAACACTCTGAACGTTTCTGGCTTGTGGACTCATAAAATTTCAGGTGATCATCCTATTTTATTAGCTTATATTAATAGTGTTGATGATCAGCCTTTAGTAAAGCAGCTTTTACGCGCTCATGAATACTGGCGTTTAAAGAGATTCGCGGTGGATCTAATCTTCATCAATGAGAAAAACACTTCTTATGTTCAAGATTTACAAATCTTGCTTGAAAGCATGATTAGAACGAATATGAAAGCCTCAGATGAGGATAACCATATTTTAAATTATGGCAGTGTTTATGCAATCAGGGCAGATCTACTAAACCCTGCGGAGCAAAACCTTTTTAATACTGTAGCTCGCATGATTATATCTTCTGAAGAGGGTACTTTATCAGAACAACTACGCCGAATAAATCTTGGTTCGCATAAATTAATTCATGAACCTAAAATTCACACTAACATTAACACACCACGCAATTGGTCACTGAATTCTCCGCCATTAGAATATTTCAATGGGTTAGGTGGATTTACCGATGATGGTAAAGAATATGCAATCGTTCTTAATAAACTACAATCAACTCCAGCGCCTTGGATAAACATTATCGCTAATGATCAAATAGGCTTTTTGGTTTCAGAGTCTGGTTCTAGCTATACTTGGTCTTTAAATAGCAGAGAAAACCAAATCACAGCTTGGTCAAACGATGCAGTTTCAGACCCTAGCGGTGAAGCATTTTATATAGTGGACGAAGATACTCAAGAAATCTGGACACCAACTGCATTACCCATCCGAATTGAGAATGCAACATACATAGCAAGGCACGGTCAAGGCTATAGCTCTTTTGAGCATTTTTCACACGATATAGAAAGTAAGCTGACTCAATATGTTAGCAATTCTGCTTCCATAAAAATTTCAAGATTAGTCTTAAAAAACCACTCTCCTAAATCTAGAAACCTTTCGATAACAGCTTATGTAGAATGGGTTTTAGGCTCATCGCGCTCAAGTAACGCTCCCTTCATCATCACGGAAGTAGATGAAGACACTGGCGCAATATTCGCTTACAATCCATGGAATAGAGACTTTAGCGAACGCATCTCCTTTACTGATTTTCATGGAATGAAAACTTCATACACTGCTGATAGAAAAGAATTCATCGGCAGAAATGGCACATTAAGTAAACCCGCAGCTCTTAATAAGGGGCAGCATCTAAGTGGGAATTATGGTGCAGGTCTTGACCCATGTTCGGCTCAAAGCCAAAGAATAGAATTAGAAGCTAATCAAAGCATAGAATTAGTTTTTTTTCTCGGTCAAGCTGACAATAAAGCCGATGCCAGCAAACTCATCACAGAATATCGCAATACTGACTTAGATTCTATTCTAAATGATGTAAAACAAAACTGGGATAAGATATTAAGGAAAATACAAGTAAAAACTCCAGACAGAGCAAATGACTTAATGCTCAATGGATGGCTCCTCTATCAAAGTTTAAGCTGCCGTTACTTAGCACGTACTGCATTTTATCAAGCAAGTGGAGCCTTCGGCTTTCGTGATCAATTGCAAGATGTAATGGCTTTAACCATTTCAAGACCAGATATTACCAAAGCACAGATTCTAAATGCTGCGAGACATCAATTCTTGGCTGGTGATGTACAGCATTGGTGGCATCCACCCTCAGACAAAGGTGTGAGAACGAAATGTTCAGATGACTTAGTCTGGCTTCCTTATGCTGTCCATCACTACATAAAAACTACCGGTGATTCCTCTATTCTTGAAGAAGAGATCCCTTTCCTAGAAGGTCCCGAATTAAGCAGCCTTGATGAAAGCATTTATTTTGAACCGATACATTTAAAACAGACAGCTTCTCTCTTCGAGCACTGCAAGAAAGCACTTGATAAGAGTCTTAGGACTGGTTCTCATGGCTTACCTTTAATCGGCAGCTGTGACTGGAGTGATGGTTTAAATATGGTAGGAGAAAAAGGTCTTGGCGAAAGTGTGTGGCTAGGCTGGTTTCTCTACCTGAATTTAATAAATTTCTCTACTTTAATTAAAGATTTAAATATTAATCACGATACATCTACTTGGCTGAGACATACTAAACTCCTTCAGGAATCTTTAGAATCAGCTTGGGATGGTGAATGGTACACTCGTGCTTTCTTTGATGATGGAACACCACTGGGTTCTAAATTAAATGATGAATGTAAAATAGACTGCTTAGCGCAATCTTGGAGCGTGATTTCTAAAGCCGCAGATAAATCGCGCGCTAGTCTAGCGATGGATTCTGTCGAAAAATATTTAATTAAACATACAGATAAAATGATGCTATTGTTCACGCCTCCTTTTAATAAAACGGCACTAGATCCAGGTTACATTAAAGGTTATCTACCAGGCATAAGAGAAAATGGTGGGCAGTACACTCACGGCGTAGTTTGGAATATAATCGCTTACGCTATGCTGGGTAATGCGAAAAAAGCCCAAGAATGTTTCAGCATGTTAAACCCAATTAACCACAGTAATACACGACTAGGCGCCCATAAATATAAACTTGAGCCCTATGTAATGGCTGGAGATGTATATTCAGAAGCACCACATACTGGCCGCGGTGGCTGGAGTTGGTATACTGGTTCAGCGGCTTGGATGTATAGAGCTGGTATCGAATGGATTCTTGGTCTTACACTCGAAAATAATACTTTAAAACTTAATCCATGTATCCCAGACTACTGGGACGGGTTTACTATTTACTATCAACATGAATCTACTAGTTATGAAATTACTGTTAAAAATAAGCAGACATTAAAGCATTTGTGGGAAACGGATGCACAAAATGCAATTTCAAGCGAGAGAAGGACGATTGAGCTGGATGGGGAAATTATCCTGGGGGATGGGATTCCCTTAGTTAATGACGGTATTAAGCATTTCGTTAAGCTAGAATTATCATCAAAAGATCTCGCTTAACTATCTTTAAAATCAAGCATTTTTACTAATAACTCTAAAGCTTTAGCTAAATTTCTTTGCTGCACTTCCGGCAGCTTGCTGAGTGACTTAATAAGCTCTTCCTGTAAAGGTAATGGAGATTTTTTCGCCATTTTCCGGCCTTCTTCTGTGATGCGAATAAGCACCTGTCTTCTATCAGTTTTAGATCTTTCTCTTATTACTAGATTTTTAGCCTCAAGCCTATCGATAATGCCTACCATAGTGCTAGAGCTTAAATGCACTTGTTCTGCGATCTCCGCTAAAGTGAGTGCCTCATGATGATACACTGCAATTAAAGATACTACCTGCGGTGCTGTTAGACTGGTTTGAGAGGATAGCTTTTTAGAATTAAGGTCTATCGCACGCGTGATCTTTCTAAGATCCATTAATATTTTAAGACCTAAGTCTTTTTCAGTCTTTGACAATTCAAGATATTCCTTCTATAGAAATAATTTTAATAGAAATCACTATATATTGCTAGGATTGAAATAACCCAATATGGAAGAATTTAAAAAGATTAAATTATTGATTATTGAAAGTAATTCTGGTGACGCTGAAGCACTGATGGATATTTTTGGCGATTGTAATGATATTGCTATTTATGGAGCTTATGAGCTTGAAGCCCAGTGGGTCAAAAACATCGAAGATGCTGAAGAACGCCTAAAAGAATTTAAATTTGACATGATATTCCAAGATTTAGATCTATCCGAGCATCATGGCTGCAAGAGTTTAAAAATCATTAAAGCTATCGCACCAAATGTGCCAATCATAGTCACCACAGGTTATATAAACAGAAAGCTTTGGCAAGAAGCTTTCCTAGAGGGTGCTCAAGACTTTATTCTTAAAACATCGGTTAACTCACAGCTAATTATAAAAACCATTTTTTATACTTTTGAAAGATTGAAATATCAACATTTACACGAAGTCAGATAAGTTCAAAATGCTTGCGATGAAATGATTTGTACTCGAATGATTTATGCTATAATCATTCAAATGCAAATCAAAAGTTGGACTTTTAGGTTCAAAAAAAATCTAATATCCTCGAATCAATAAATTCATATTAAATAGATTTCATAAATAACAAAAGGAGTTAAAAATGAAAAAAATAAACCTCGCTATTATTGCATTTACAGCAATGAGCAGCATGAATACTGTCCAAGCGGAACAGACAAAGACAAATACCACTGAATCATATTCTTATACCAAAGAAGATGATGGATCAATTACTAGTAGTAAAAAATTAGTTATCTCAGAGAGACAAACGGATAAACAGATCCTTAAAGCACTTGATGGCAAAATCGATGGGTTTAAAGATCTAGATGATGATGTGTCATTTACAGTTCAAGATGGCATAGTCATTCTGAAAGGTAATGTAGAAAATGCTAGTGAAAAAGATCATGCTCGCTTATTAGCAGAATCAGTATCTGGCGTAACTAGAGTAGATAATTTAATCAATGTGGAATAAATAACTATTTTAGTTAAATTCCTTTACCGAACAGTCGAACTGTTGCCGAACGTGCAAGTTCAAGGCTGAGGAGGACGAATGACCGCAGTGTACTTGCAGTACATGAGGATCATGAGGACGACGAAAACGCAGAAATTGGAGTTCGGTAACAGTTCTAAGAAGTAAGCTATTCAATTAAGCTTACTTCTCTGAGGATAAGTTAAAATTATAACCATGCAAAGCTTAGCTGAATTTCATACTAAAACCACTAATCAGCTTTTTTCAATAGATCATTCCAATATCTGGCATCCCTTTACACAGGAAAAACTTTACCCGACTAAATTTCTAGTCAAAAGCGCCAAGAATGAAATGCTTAATGTTATAGACGAAACAGGTAAAGAAACTCAATTAATTGATGGTATATCTTCGTGGTGGGTAAATATACATGGCCACTGTAATAAATATATTAATGAAAAAATTAAAGAGCAGATCGATAAGCTAGAACACGTTATGTTCGCAGGTTTTACACATGAGCCAGCTATTGAGCTAGTAGACCGTGTTCGAAGGATTTTACCTCGTGTAGATATGACGAATCTTCACGATACTGCTCCTACATTAAACCGTGCTTTTTTTTCTGATAATGGTTCGACTTCTGTGGAAGTCGCTATTAAAATGGCAACTCAGTTCTGGCATAACCAAAATTTTGAAAATAAGAAGCGCATTATCGCATTTAAAGATAGTTATCATGGTGATACCGTAGGCGGCATGTCCACAAGTGGCACCTTCATGAATTCAGCTTTTAAAAGCCTGATGTTTCCAGTAGATTTCGTCAGCTCCCCAGCTCCGAATTTTGGGCGCAGAGATAAAAATCTCAGCATCGCTGAGCATGAGCTTTTTATCGAAAAAGAAATAGAAAAAGCTGCTAAACAAAGTATAAAAGAGATAGAGAAATTACTAGAATTACACCCTAATAAATTTTCATGTATCATCATAGAGCCTTTAATACAGGGATCTGGTGGAATGAAATTCCACAGTGTAGAATTCTTAAGATCATTAAGAAAACTCAGCCGTGAAAATAATGTTTTATTAATAGCAGATGAGGTGTTTACTGGCTTTGGTAGGACTGGAGATGATTTCGCCTGTAAGGAAGCGATTATAGTACCAGATATAATCTGCTTATCTAAGGCACTCACCGGCGGCTACCTGCCTATGGGTTTAACCTTCTGTACTGATGCAATCTATGAAGCCTTTTACTCAGATTCTCGCCTAAAAGCCTTCTTCCATGGTCATTCTTATACAGCGAACCCCCTTGCCTGTACTGCGGGTATAGCGAGTTTCGATTTATATACGAAAGAAAAGCGATTAGATGACGTGAAATTCATTAATTCAAAAATGACCCAAGCTTTAAAAACTCCAGACCTGCTTCTACACCCCCTAGTCAGAAATATTAGGATAATGGGAGCAGTGGCTGTAGTTGAGCTTGAGACTCAGAAAGAAAGTAATTATTTCGATGAGTTTGGACCGATACTATATCAAAAATTTTTAAGTAAAGGAATATTATTAAGACCGCTTGGTAATACCCTCTATTTTATGCCACCTTACACTATTAGCGTCTCTGCTCTTGAATATTGCCTAAAAACTATTAAAGAAGTAATAAGCGAACTTGAATATAGCGTTTAATCAATTCAATACCTTAGTGGATCTGAGCCAAGCTCAGCCATTAGCTTTTATCATCGCTTTATTTTTATCTTATATACTTACTCCTATTATCAAGGAAAGGGCTGGCTTTACCACAAGAAAAGAATTAGAAGCTGGTCGCTGCTATACTAGCGTAAAAGATAAAGTGAAGACCCTTTCTACACCTAGATTAGGTGGATTATCCATATTAATTTCAACAGCACTTACGGTAGTCGTTTTTATAATAGTCTACGGCAGATTCACTCCTGCTGGTATTAAGCATTTAGAGCTAGAAGCGATAATCACTGGCGGTACCATGATTTTCCTAATCGGCTTACTTGATGATATAAAACCTTTACCTTGCGTAACGAAACTCCTTGGACAAATTTCAGCGGCTTCCATCACTTCACTACTGGGTTTAAAAATTAAATTCCTTGCAAACCCTCTCTACTATTTCGATCACAGCCTAAGTCCACATATAAAACTTGATGCCATTTCCAGTTTTTTAATCACAGTGGCTTTCCTCGTGCTTATAAGTAACGCCATAAATTTAATAGATGGCATAGATGGATTAGCAGCTGGGGTAAGTGTCATTTCAGCAGTGGCCATCTGGGCTATTAGCTTAAGCCCACTCCTTTACAGACCAGATGCAGCCATACTTGCAGCCACCCTAGCTGGGGCGAGCTTAGGCTTTCTACGTTACAACTTTAATCCCGCTAGAATGTTTCTTGGCGATAATGGTTCATATCTTCTCGGCTTCGTCCTTGCTTCCCTTTCCTGCCTAGGTCTTGCAAAGAAGATTACAGTTGCCATCATAACCCCATTACTTATTTTAATCTTCGCATTACCGCTACTAGACTGCTTCTACACTATAATTAGGCGATCTCTAAATAAAAAAGATATCCTAAAGCCAGACTCAGAGCACCTGCATCATCAGCTCGAAAATTTAGGACTTTCACATAAACAAATAAATTATTTAATTTACTCTCTAAGTCTTTTTTGTGGAGGCTTAGGCTGCTTTGAAGTCGGCTATGAAATCGGCATTAGCTACCTAGTCATAATTGGCTCTATAGCTGCTATTTGGCTTGTTTTTAGTTTTATATTTAATTTTAAAAAGCAGCGGTTTTAACAGGACTAGGAAAACGCAGAAAATGGACGACGAAAACGCAGAAATTG
>JBMOEX010000037.1:0-19738 GCA_049314535.1 Vampirovibriophyceae bacterium
CTGCATTTGAAACGTTTTTATGAATTTACGCCCGAAGGGTGCGGAATGTGAGATTGAAGATGATTGGCTTAATTTGGGGAAGCACATCCAGTTACCAGTTGATAAAGAATCCTCCTAGAACTTCACTAAAAGAGGAAAGATCTGTTTAGAAGATATTACCCCAAGTAATCATCCACCTATTTGTAGATTTAGGGATAAGCTAATAGAAAAGAAAAAATACAAAACAATTCTAAAAAAATCAATCAAGAACTAAAAGCAAATAATCTTCAAGTTGAAGTGGTAGAAGTTGCAATAGTACATGCAACGGTGATCAAATCACAATCACATCCTGAGCAGATTTTGGAAATAGCAGAAGATGGAAATGAAGATGATAATGATCTTAGATTATCAGTACCGAGCTTAAAGGATAAAGCTTACGCCTTTAAAGCTATCTGCATGAATATTAACAAGGCTTTGAATAAAATTGTAGGATAAGTGTATCTTCTAGAGTATATTTAATGCTTTCAAGCCCCTGAAGTGATTATTGTCATTCGCTGTCCACTGCTTGAAAATATCAAAATTAATAATATTAATCAACTTTTTCAATAATTTTCATAGTTATGCAAAGGTCTCAAACATTGTTTCCTCTAGGATAATCTTTAAATCAGAGTTTTCTAAGCATCCGATCTTTAGCAAATCTATTCCTGGAGTACCTGATCTGCTAATGCTCTTGCCAATCGTTTTTTTAAGTAACTTTTGTATCAATTAATACCTTTAACTATCTTTGTATTGAGTATAAAAGGATTCAGAATATAATGTCCTCAGGCACCACTTTAAATACATTCTTTCAACATATGCAGTCTAATGCTGCAGCTTTTCAGCAAGCTTTTACGGAGCGATTAAATGCTGATGATAATGAAGGAGCGGCAAAGTTACAAGCTCAAAAAGCACTCAAAGAAAAGACTATTTCAGAAGGAATTACCTCTGTGTTTAATACGATCTCGGCATGGATGACTGTTTCAAGAGAAGCTCAACAGATAGGAAGGGGTTAATAAGCATTTAAATAGAAAGGTAAAGTTATATGGGTGAGTTGGTTGATAGATATAGGAGAATTACTGATATGAATCGTCAGCGTCAATTAGCTGCAGTTTATACTTCTGATCTTGAGGAGATGACTAAGGCTAATATATCTCAGGCTATTTCGGATACACTTTTCAAAGAATATAAAAGTTCAGAATACACTTACTGGAAAAATTTAATGGGTGGTGATGCTAACGCGATTTATAACCGAATAATGGCAGGGGCGGCTTAATATGGGACATCCTTTTCAAATAGGTGCTAATTTAGATTATGCATACTTGAATCCAAATCAAATTAGAAGCCGTGCGATACAGGATTTATCAACAAGTGCGTCGGCTGCGATGACAAATTTGGACATTGATAAATTTGCTCAGCAATCTTATAAAACAAGCTTCACTCTTACCATGGCAGACAAGCTTGAAGAGATTAATGCCGCTTGGACCTCTAGTTTAATATCACCTATAACACTGCGTAATCCCCAGAAGCCTTCGCAGCCACCGACCTCTCTAGAGAATAATTTAGCAAAAACAAAACGTTAACCATTTGATAGTAATTAATTTGTAGGTAAATGGTATGACATCATTTGATAATAATCTTAATATTCCTACGCAGATTGGAAATTTTATGAATTTTGGTATTCCTAATAATTTTAATAGTGGGACCCCTGTTTTAAATAATCAAATTGCAAGTAATCAGCCAGTTACTCCTGTGCCGACTACTGCTGATGTATACGGAAAGCTTCTTGATATTCAAAATTCAAAGGGTATAGCAAGGGGATTTGATTTATCATCAGCAACTCAAGAATGGTCAAAAGCAGTTTATAATGATGCTCTTGCAAGAGGTGAGTGGACGTTAGATCATACTTTGCAGATAGAGAAATTCTCTCTTTTATCAAAGCACGCAGAGGAAATTAAGCTGAGAGAAGCAACAGATGCTGAATATGCGGTGAAGGCTTCTGCTCCAGACAGTCTAGCTTCAGGTCCTAATGCTTAGTAATTGTGTTTTATCTAATTTAACTTATCTGTAAAAATCTTTTTATTTGCTTTCCCCTATCTGGGCTTAATGATAGCTTGGCATCTTCTGGTTAGATTTCATTTCGAAGAATTTCAAAGAGTTTACGTTAAGCTTATAAAATTTTTTCTTCAGCTTCCTTGTATTGACATAAATGTAATACAACAAGGAGGCACCCAATAATGAATACAACTTGTCCATCAACCACCACAGGAGTCGATTTCCTGAACTGTCTATATACTAATTTTCAAAAAGGAACCCGTATCAATCAAGTCGACGAAGCAAGAGTCAAGTTAATTAAAAAATATGAAAGTGGTGACGATTCTGCTTTGGATAAACTTATCTTATTGAATCAGCATGCGAAAGCCGAAAATATTCCATTGACTGATAAGCAAAGACAAGTCTTGCAGAATGAACTTAAAGCTTCGAAAGCAGCAGCTGCTCACGCAAGGGAAAGTGTAGGTGCAAATTCTGAGAAATTAGCAGCCATTGATATGATAGAGAAGAGAAGTAATACCATATATGATGTTGCTATTAATCAATCAGTAGAAAAACCTTAATGTACTATCCTAGCCAGAGGTCGATGCACAACTCCATTTTCAGCGCTTTTGTGGTTCTAGACCCTTCACGAGTGATGTTTTGCATTGATCTCAGCACTGGCAGAAATTAAGATATCTTTCCCCCTCTTCAGGGTAAAATATAACCAGTAACGTGAAAATTTTAATCGCAAATGATGACAGTATCTTCGCAGAAGGTATAAGAACACTAGCAACGGTGCTAGGAGAGGTTCATGAGGTCTATATCTGTGCCCCAGATAGAGAACGCAGTGCCACGGGGCATTCCATGAGCTTAAACCAGCCTTTGATGGTAAGCCCGCTTACTAAGCGTATTCCGTGGATTCAGAATATTCAAGATGGCGTTATTACGACAGGCACTCCAGCGGATTGCGTAAAAATTGCTCTAAAACAGGTTTTTAAAGATGTTGAATTTGATTTAGTGGTTTCTGGTATTAATCACGGTCCTAATATCGGCGTCGATGTTCTTTACTCTGGGACTGTCTCGGCGGCGATGGAAGCTATGTTGATGGGCTATCCAGCTATCGCTACGAGTCTTTACAGCTACAGTTCTAAGAAGTTCGAGCCAGCGGCTCAATGGTTAAGAGCTTTTCTAGAAGGTAGAAAAGATTTTAAAATTCTGCCAGAGAGAACTTTTTTAAATATTAATTTCCCGCCCGGTCCTAGTGAGGATTATAAAGGGGTGGAAGTAACAGTTCTTGGGAACCGTGCTTATAAAGAGAATTTCGAGGAAAGAGTAGATCCCCGTGGTAGGAGTTATTATTGGTTAGCTGGAGATCCAGTCGAGGATAAGGAAGTACCAGGTACTGATGGCTACGCTCTGCTTCAGAACAAGATTTCTATAACTCCTGTTAAGTTTGATATGACGAATTATAATTTTATTGAGGATTTGAAAGGTTTGGTTTAAACCTAACTGTATTCCACAGCTTTTCTTGTCGCTTTTAATAAAGGTTCTGACATTTTATAACAATGAATAAAAACTTCTAAAACGTCTGCTGATTTATATTCATGACTTATATCGTTGCGTAACTCTCTGATACTCATAAAAGTTTCAGTAGAGTCGATTAGACCTCTTTTTTCTGCTCTATTTAAACGATCTATATTTGATCCATCGAAAATTAATTCCAGTTCATCAATAATTCTTAAAAACTTCTGTGTGAAAATATCACTTAGCCTTGCGAAACGTGCTGCAAAAGCCTCAATTAAATTCATTTCTTCCCAGCTAAGAGTTTCCGAATTCGTTATCTTCGCTATAAGCTTTTTTTCATCAATATCTTCTAAGGTTTTCTTAAGAACTATTTCAGCCTGTGTCAAATTTTCCACAAGTTCCCCTAGAATCTTTTTTAATAATTCTCTTCTATCGCTCATATTTCCACCGCATCTAACTTTACTAAATCCAAAAAATGATTATCCTGATCAGGGTAATCAAAAACTAAGTCTATCTTACGCTCACCTAATTTCGCGTAAATAGCGGAAAGAACCTTTGCTTTAGAGATAAAATTCGGTTTCTCGCTAGTTTTAATTATTAAATCTATATCTCCACCTTTTTTATTTATATCAAGCCTAGAGCCGAAGAGAAAAAATCTTGCATCCTTGAAGACACTATGAACAGAATCTTTAATAACTTGAATTTCATATTCACTAAGTCTCATGCTGGCTCCTAGCTTTAATAATAAACCTGAGGGTAGATCCTGGTGGTAAAAAGGTTTGGTTTAAACTTATCTGGATCTACTATCTTTGTAGGCAAGATAGGTAAAACCAAAAGCAATGCCTAAGAATATTGTTGCACCTATAGCAAATATAATGTCACTTTCAGTCATTTTTTCTTTCTCCTTTTCTAATAATAAACCCAACTCCAACTAAAGATCCACCGATCATGGCTGATATCAAGCATAGAGTGATTCTGGTAATTTCAAATTTGATTGTACCACCCTTTAAATATTCTAGGAGTACTTGACCAAGGGGTGTCATAAGAGCTGAAGAAAATAAAATTATCATCGAATCCACATAATTTAAACCATGCTCTGGATTGGTACCTGGAAACTGACGTGAGGAATTTCTATTCTTCATCTGTCATATTTTAAAATTTAAAAACCTAAATTATAAGGGGTCAAAATTCCCCGAATTTTTAGTATCAAAGCTTATACCAAAAGGGACTGAAAACTTAAACCAATAAATCCAATTTATTCCCACTAGAAAACAGCATAGCGATTAGCTTTCCAGAATTAGCTACCAGCCTATGTCCTTTCTTAAGAAGGTTTTCTATCCTCATAAAAGTAGGATCTTCTTTAAATTCACTTTTAAAATCTTCGTAGTATCTTAGTAAGCTTGCACTAACGACATTACGTGATCTTTTCATATTTCGCTGTGCGTTAGTTTTAATGTTGCGAAATTTTTTACTGAAACCTTCAGTCTGACCGATATTTGAAGCTAGTTGATTAAACACCTTGCGAATTGCATTCTGGCTTCTTGCTGTAATCGAAGCGTTAGCCCCTTCTTCACCAGCGTCTATCAGGTTAGCTTCACCAGCCATTTTTCCACCTAGGGATTTTATTAATCCTACGCCTTGTTGAAATCTAGACTCTAATGAAAATACCATCGTATAACTACAAGGTTTAGTAAGAATCATTTTTGACAATAAATATTTTTTTAAAACAAAAAGACCCCGATTTCTCAGGGTCTTTTTGCATCAGGGAAACTTTTTAAATAAAATTTTTCTAAGTCATGGCTATAGTGTCAGTTTCGCCTTCTGGTAATGTTTGAACTATCCGTCCACCATTATTACTGACAGCATCTTGGCTTAAAGATGCCACTAATTCACCAGCTTTGCCTTGCAGGTTGCTAATTGCTCCAGCCATATCGCCTTCTAGTCCTGGGCTAACTTCTCTACCTACTGCTGCCATCGCCTTGTCAAGCTGCTTTGCTGCTCCGATTCCATCTACCATTTTATTATCTCCTTTAGAAAATTTAGAAAACTTTTAAAGACCTAATAAAACTAAAGTTTTAGGGCAGTGGAATGTCCATCTTGCACGATTCAATTTATACTACAGTCTAGTAATGCAGTAATATCATACGAATATTAAAAACTAGTTAAGAAAAAAATATTTTTAAAGCGAGTAAATAAAAATACCAGCTTCATTTTTTAAATATTTTATTAATATGTATATCAAAATACCTAAGCGTCAGCCGTTATAGTATCATTCTGATATTTAATCAGATTTTCTACAACCTTGTTATTGGTTTCATTACCGAAAGCGAGGTGCCACCAAGGCTTAGGGTCAGATTTCCACAGATGTGGGCTTCTCTTAGGCTTAAAAGACTCCCTTAAAAAGAGTGGAGACTGTTCTGCCAGCGGTGGTGGAGCCATCTTAACCTGTTTAGGCTTAGCTGTAATCCAGTTACTAAAAGGGTTAATTTTGGCGAAGGCTTCATCAGCCATTTCTGCTAGATTCTTTATAATCGAATCGACGAAGCCGAAAAAACGCTCCACTGTAGTGTCTTCGAATTCATCTTCGAATTCGCCGAGGAAGCTAGAAGCGGTGACAGTTTTTGCTTTTTTCTTAGAGTTTACGCTAGACTGTTTTCGTCTGCGACGATCATTATCAAAATAATTATTAGATTCACTCTCTAGAAGTTTAGGATTCCAGCCAGTAAACTCATCAAGATTAGAATAATCCTGTTTTAGATCATCTAAATCCAGATTAGATTTATAAGCTCCAGGTTTTTTTGAGGCGACTTGGCTTGCAGCATAAGTCTCAGATAAATCATCAGTCTCTAATTCATCTATCGAAGAATCTGAATTAAAGCTAGAACTATTTTTATTTATCTGCTTCTGCAAATTAACAAAGGCAGCATCATCAAAATAAGGGTTTCCTGTTTTATAAGTAGGAGTTGACATTATTTAACTATTTGAGGTCTCTTAATGAAACCTTAACCTTGTTAAAAATTTTATCAATGTCAATATATATTTGTCAACTATTTATTAAACAATTCTTTATATATTTGGTGTTATTTAGATTTACTTGCTAAGAGCTTATCTAAGCCTGCAAGGCTAGTGAGTTGAAAGCTCGTAAAATCTTCAAAAGTTTTAAAAGGCCCGCTAATTTCAGCGATTTCTATATCCAGTGATGGCCCAACTACGTTGAAGCTTCCTTTACCTTCAGAAAAATCTTCATCATCAAGATATTGCTGAGTGAGAGACTTTGCTTGAACAAACTTAGCATGGCTCACCTGTGGCATTTCTCTTTGTGATTCAAGTTCCTGAATTGTAGATTCAAGCAGCTCAATATTGGCTACATCGCCATCTGCTACTGCATTGCGGTAATCATTTCTGAGTCCAGCTATTAATTTATTGACATCGCTTGTCGGCGCGGAATTTTGGACACCACTCTTCAATCCCACTCTATTTGTATTGTTATATTCCACCATGTTAATTTTTATCCACCAAATGGTTAAGCTAACGTTAAAAAATCATTTTTTTTACTTAGTTTATTAAATTGTCGACGAAAACGCAGAGGACGACGAAAACGCAGAAAGTGAAGTTCTGCGCGGTACTTTGTGATTGAGACCGATGCACAACGTACAGTTTCAAGGCTGAGGAGGACGAATGACCGCAGTGTACTACTTGT
The DNA here is from genome assembly GCA_049314535.1 of Vampirovibriophyceae bacterium. Lineage (GTDB taxonomy): Bacteria > Cyanobacteriota > Vampirovibrionia > LMEP-6097 > LMEP-6097 > LMEP-6097. Next base: position 7,274 of record JBMOEX010000037.1, read on the forward strand.
ACATGAGGATCATGAGTACGACGAAAACGCAGAAAATGGAGTTGTGCAACGGTCTCAACCGCTGACTACGATAGTGCTTTGCGGAGTATTAGTATCCCCACCAATATCAATAAGCCCATCTGGGTGAAGCACAGTCATATACTCATTGATATCATCAATGATACCTTGAAGCTTTTTAACTGATTTGTCAGCCTCTTCTAATACATTTGGATGATCTTTATTAGCTTCTTTAATTTCAATAATGCTTTGCTGGGCTTTTTTTAGTTTCAGTAAATCTGTATCGAGCTCGTGTTTATAGATGCGTATGCCTTTCTCTTTACGTAATCTTCTGATTATCGCTTTAAATTTTTTCTTTTCTTGCTCTGAGAATGCCATTTCTTATACCGTCTTAACTCCCATCTATTATAAATAAAACTCTATTTAAAAGTTTAAATATATAAGCTCATTGATCAGATTATTTGATATTACCACTAAATTCTAGGCCTCAAGTTTTGAGCCATTAGCGTTAATAATATCTATATTCCCTCTAGCTTTCCACTCTACTAATTTTAAAGCTAATTGGCTTCGTTCTTCTCTTCTCTGTTTTATCGCTGCTTCGATGAGATCTATCTGTTCATCTATTTTCTGTACTTCAATTTTTTTGAGATTGGGCTTATCAAGCTGTTTAGTCAGGTCGTCAAGTTTATCTAAATCACTTAAATCCTGCCAATTTAAAGTTTTGATTTTTCTTTGAATATCTCTGTCGAGTTTTTCTCGATTGCTAGCTATGTTATCAATATGCTGAATAAAATCACTGACTTGGATTTTCCCAATAGCTACTAACAAAAGAATCTCAGACTGGTTCTTGCTAAAACGAGGTATTACTTTTTTGCAGTCTTTTAAATAATGTTCTAGGTCGAACAGTAGCTGTTTGATTTTGACTTGATTGTAATTTTTTAGATATTTTTCGAATAATTCTAGATGATGATTCCAGTCATCTTTATTAAGTAAGTTCCAGTAACTTACAAGAAGTTCTGGTGGGTTTTCATTTTTTTTGGCATTAAAGCTGAGTATCGCTGTTTTAATTGCGGCTTTCGCCATGGTCTGATCTTTTAACGCTTTTTTCTGGGCTGGGCTTAACTCTTTCTCTTCAGGCATCTTAAATACTCTTCTTAAACAGGATCAAGTCCCCAAGGGGTCTCTATATTTAATAATTCCACAAGAAACTGATAAATATTTTCACTAATAGTCATTCCTTTTTCTTTTTCTTTTTTAGCTGGTGGTTTAGCCTTTTCATTTTTATTTAATTTAAGCTCTTTAATGTATTTTTGTCTTAGTGAAGCTATTGCATTTGCTTTAAATGGACTGAAGTTAGCTTCAGATAGTAATAAATCTTTCTCTGTTGAAGCTTTATTAGTATTTTGACCGATTAAGCCTTTCGCCACTCTAAAAGCTTCTTCCCCTTTGGCTTGTCCCTGTAGTGAAGCGATATACCCTTTTGTGTATCTGATTTGAGTGACACTTCTGCCTAATCCTAGTCCCTGTATAGGTAATTTTTTACCTTGAGCGTATAAATTATTTAGAGTTTTTTGTTGACTTTCTTCTTTCTTTTGAGCGATTAAGGTTTTTATTCTACTGGTCTTCCCAGATTCAGGTTGCCCTGATCTATGAAAGGCTCTATATTTTTCTAGAGCTTGATCAGATTGACTAATATTTTTATTTAAATTTTGGTCAGTGGCTAAATCACTAGCCATGGATGTTTCGGGATTTTCTTCTTCCTCCTCATTGCGCTTGGTTTCATCAAGGTTTTGTTTTTGAGTCAGCTGGCGTACACGAGGAATAAAGCTTGCGATTCTTTGCTGTTCTTGAGGATTTGCGTCTGGGTGGATAGAACTTTGTTGTGTTTTATTCTTTTGCTGTTCTGTGATTTGTTTTCTAAGATCTAAGTTTCCAGCTATTTTTTCTTTAAAGAAATTTTCTTCAAGTTTTTTATCAGAGAATGAATCTGCTTGAGTTTCAGTCCTTTCTTGAGTATTTTGTTTTTCAATTATTTGTTTTTCTTGTTTAAAGCTTCTTTGTAGGAAAGATTTATCTGCACTTTGTGCATTACTCGCGTTTTGTTGAAATTGGCTAGCGAAATTATTACCAGCACCTAGTGAATTGCCCGACATACTGATTTCTTAAGAGGTTTTGGTTAAGTAATGGTTATGAATATTAAATCAGCCTCATGATTTCATCTAAAAGTGAGTTCATTGTACTAAATGCTCTTGCATTTGCTGCAAAGGCGTTTTGATAAACTAGTAAATTAGCAGCTTCTTCCTCTAATGACACACCACTGGTGCTTTGGCGTTGATTCTCTATCGCTGATTCTAAATATGAGGAAGTGTCACGGTTCTCTTGGTCTATACTTGCCTGTTGACCTAGGTTTCCTACGCTCTTTGCCATTTTTGAGTTGAAATTATTAGAAAGACCATTGTTGTTTTGATAGACTTCTATGCCGAAATGACCATAGTTATCTGATAAATCATTATCATTAAAGCTAGTACCATTCATTCTAAACTGAACGAAGGCGGCACCAGCTGGGACATTACCAGACCAGCTGATAGAATCATCTGGTGGAGGGTTGCCAGTGTTTGGGTTTACAGTAGACAAGACTGTTGTACCATCAGCTGCTAAAAATTCTATTTGCACTAAACTGTTACCACCTAGATTATTCGCTCCAGCATTCATCATAGTTCCATTGTCATTAATTAGACCCTTGAGTGTGACATTTAGTGGGTCGCCTGCGACTATCGCTAATTTAGACCTTAAGGGAGGGCTATTAGTAGCTGGGGCGATAAGGGGATCACCTGCTTTTATAAATAATTTTTCGGCTTGTTTTGTGTCACTGAGTAAAGCTTTATCTGCAAAGAAAAATTGAGATAGTTCTTCTATGATAGAGTTGTCACCTACTCCGATACCACCAGAGCTGTTTTGACCTATGGCGATTAGAGTTGTGTCAGCAAGAACATTACTTGCTACGGCAAAGTCTTTTGCTGAATTTCCAGTAAATAATGGAACGCCTGCTGTACCAGTAGTCGTATCTCCCATTTGTAAAATACCATTTACTAAATCTTTAATCCCCATTGCAAAATCAGATATTTCTTGACGCATCTCTGGAATTCTTGAATTAGTTCCATCAATTAAGCCAGTTATTCTGCCACCCTTCGGGACTATGGTTCCCATTTGAACACCATTTTTACTGAGCATTAATTTAGCAGGGTGAGGAGAGCTTTTATCGTTACCCGTTTCTAGTTCTACTTGGTAAGTTTGTCCACTGGTGTCTAAGAGTATTACATCTAGGGGACTTGTACCAGTAGACGTGCTTGGTGCCGCTGGCAGACCTAGAACGTTTGTAGCGGTACTACCTGCATTAATAGAGATTGCGCTGGTGCTATTAATGACAGAATCATCTACGAGGCGGAGGTCTAAGCTGATTTGATTGTCTTCATTTAAAGATGCGATACTACCTTGACCTCCATTGTTGCGAAAGCTTTGATTGATACGATCTATGGTTTCTCTTACCGTGGAATTGGCTTCTAGATTGACTGTAAATGTTGTTGTTGCACCATTGCCGTTATTTATGGTGAGGTTTAAAATGTTATTTACGCCTTCAGTGATAGTGGGTGGAACTGAAGCTCCATTATTAAGTACCGTGTCGGGGTTTAAAAATGTGGCAGTACCCGTAACTTCAGCTTCTGTTGGATAAAGTTTAGTTCTAATTTGATAAAATTCACCATCCTGCCCTAACTTAACATCGAAATCAATTAATTCACTGAGCTTATCTAGTAAACCATCTCTTTGATCCTGTAAGCTAGTGGCATCTCGGCCAACAGCTTTAAGAAGATTGATTTGTTTTTGAACTGAGCCAATAGAGTTTAAAGCATCATTTAATTGCTTAACTTTGCTGTTTAGACCACCATTTGGCATGGCATCTACGTCTTCTTTAATTTTTGCGATACTGCGATCTGTTTCATTAAAGCTTTCAGTTAAAGCTTGTGCTGAATTTATAAAAGTGGTTCTAAGTGTTTCTAGCTCAGGGTTTGCGGTTAAATCATTTGCGGCGCTGAAGAAATCTTGGAGTTTTTGATTTAGTGTAATATTTCCAGGTTTACCTAAAAGATCATTTATGTTTGAGCTAAGGTTGCTGAGTTCATCGTGGTAGCCTAGGCTAGATACATGATTACGATATTGTAAGTCTAAGAAAAAGTTTTTAGCCCTAGATATATCTTCTACGAAAACGCCGCTAGGGAGCTCTTTTTGGGCAACGAACATAGTATTTGCATCGTTTTGATTGACTAATTTTCTAGAATAATTAGGGGTATTAGTATTGGCGATATTCTGGTTTGTAATATTCAAACCTGTTTGTGAAGCTTGCATGCCTGCGACACTAATATAAAGACCTTGAAAACTCATTTATTACCCTCCTAGAAAATTACTTAAATTTGACCTGAAAAAATTAGAAGCTGTTTCTATGGAGCTTGATAGTCTTGCCTGAGCATTATTAAGCTCAGATGTAGTATCAAGAAAATCGATGTCTTTGACACGAGAAAGAGCAGTCTGCAAAAGAGTATCAAAGTTTTGATTGATTGAATTTAAATTCTGTAATTTATTTAAAGTTAGTCCTACTTTGGATCTTAATTCTAAAAGCTTGCTGTTGTTGTCATCGACTTTTTCTAGTAATAATCTTAGGGCATCTTTATCTCTTTGACCCAAGGCTAACTCTACTTGATCTAAGATCTGTAGTGAGCCTATGTCTTCGCCAGTCTTAGAATTTGCACTTATGCCAATATCATTCAGCACGGTATTATTAGAAGTTTTGATTATATCTATTTTTGCTTCATTATTAAAATTATTAGGAGTTATAAGGCTGGTGTTGAGCTGAAGTTGCCAAGGTGGATCTATCTGTGCTATCGTTCCAGAGCCACCAGCAGTGGTGAACGCAGTGTTTATTTTATTTCTTATAGTGGTGAGGTTGTCACCAGTGGTTAATGCAACGCTAAAAAGTTTTTGTCCACCAGCTCCATCGTTAACGCTTAGATCTAAATTCCCACCTGGAGCACTAATGCTTGGATTGACTTTTACCCCTTGAATTAAGGCTGGTGAACCTGTTCCAAGTAGTACATTTTTTATGTCGAAACTGGTTTGAATATTTTCCGCATCTTTTTGTTTGCTATTGTCTAGACCTTCTTTGTAGATAGTTTGAGAGAAGCTTTGGCTAGGATCAAGTAACTCAAATGGAACTAAGTTACTCTGTTTACCAGCGAAAATATAATTTTCACCAGATTTGGTATTGCCAAGCTGCATTAATGCTTGACCGATACTTCTTATTTCAGTTTTAAGAATATCTAACGCACTTGGGTCGGTACTTGCATTAGCAGCAGTTAAGATTAACTCTTTAACTTTATCCATATTGTCTTTCATCTGGGCTAGTGAATTTTCTGCCAATTCTAGCTCTGTTTGCACATTGCTACGATTTTTTAAGACCAAATCATTATTCAGTATTTGTCCTTCAAAATCGAGAGAAAGTGAACTTGCACGAGGGTTATCGTAATTGTTTTTGAATTTAATGCCAGTATTGATTTTATTTGATGCTTCAATTAAATAGTTTTGGTTATCAAAAATATTTTGATGAAAGGCTGTGTATATCTGTTTTGTACTAATTCTGTCGACCATAATGTTAGAAACTTAAAAAATTAAAGATGTTTGCGCTGGCTAAAGAAGAGGCATTGCGAAGAACATTGTCTAAGACGAGCTTTGATTTATTTGCATTGACTATGGCTTCAGCGGTTGGTATATCTTCTAATGAAGATTTTCTAAGCTTAAGTGAGTCTGTTTGATCCTCATCTCTAATTCTAGATTCTTCAAATCTATTTTTCATCTCACCAGTTAAAGTTTGTTTATTAATGGCTCTCGAAACATTTGCATCTAGGTCTACCATTGCCGTCCTAATTCCAGCTACATCATTTGCAACATAAGCTTTGTATAATTCAGCTAAAGTATTTTGAATATTTTGGCTTTCACCATTTTTTTTATGAGCGGTAATCTTGAAATCGTTTAGGGCAGAGCCTAGTGTCGTGCCGTTTCCTATACTGATTGCCGCACTTTTATTGCTTTTGTTGCCCGTGATTAAAGATGTATTAAATTCAAGGAAGCCCACTGGGTTTTCTTGGGCGATGTTTCCGACTAAACCTACGGCAACGGCATTTGCAGAGGCATTAATTATTCCAACTACATTTGGTAGAGCTGGAGGAAACATAGCTGTACCAGCTGGGAGGTTTATGTTTCCTGTATCGAAAACATTGCCATTGCCATCTTCGATGACTAATCGGATATCACTAGTGCTTGTAATAGTTGCATTTGCTGCACTCTTGCTTGACATTATGGCTGGGGAAGCAGTGCTATTGAATAGATCATCCAGGGTGATACTTGAATTAGTTCCATATATCTCGCGAGGTCCTTGGTCAGTAGCTCCTTCCAAGTATTGATTTTGAAAGAAAAGGTTGTCTGGATTGAAGTCTATAGTTTTTTTGTCTGATTGTTTGCCTGAGAAAATAAATTGACCATTAACTTTCGAATTAGCTAGTCTAAACAAATTTTCAGTTGATGCAAGCAAGATATCGGCGTAAGCTTCTCTGTCTGCGTCATTGGCTGTTGCGTTGCTCGCACTTAGGGTATCTGTTTTAATATCATCTAGGATTTTTTTGATATCAGAAATAGCTGTTTCGCTAATACTTAAAAGAGATTCTACAGTACTCTTTACGCTTGATTTTTCTTTCGCTGCGAGAATGTTTCCTGAATATTCATTTATTTTTTTTACGGCAGCTGGATTATCTGAGATTCTAAGGATTTTATTGCCAGAGTTTAGTTTTAAGCTATCCTCTACATAAGTACCTTGGCTTAATAGCACTTGCTCTTTGATGCTGGTCATGCGTTGCATGAAACCGACTCGTCCAATTCCCGTCATATATACTATTTAGTCCAAGATTTATAGTTCTACTGTTAGATTCTTTGGTCTAATTTCTAGGGGCAAGACCCTCATTTAGACTAACTTATAAAGGTGAATATATCTTCGATTGATTGATTTATGGCAGAAAAGGCTCGGGAATTTGCCCCAAAGGCTTTTTGAAACATTAATAAATTTGCTGCTTCATCTTCCATGTTAACGCCTTGAATGCTTTGTATTTGTGTATTTAGTGCTTCTGAAATATCGGTGTAGATTTCCTTTAATTGTTTGGCATCGGCTCCTTGAATTGCGATGCGATCAACACTGGTTAATAAAGCAGCATTAAGAGTTGAAGATAGATTTCCCTCATCATTTTTATTAGTGATTTCTACTTCAAAGTGACCGTAATTATTACTTGCATTATTATCATTAAAGCTTGTGTCATTTAGTTTGACACTTATGAAGCTAGCCCCAGCGGGAGCTACGCCCTTCCATGTAACTGAAGTATTGGGGGCACTGGCACCGATCGTGTTTAAAGCTATTCCGATAGGGTTTTGATTTGCATCTAAAAATTGGACTTGAACTAAACTATTAGCAGCAAGACCATTATTTCCAGCATTAAAAGTACTTACTCCATCTAAGATTAATCCATTGATGGCGACGTTCATATCAGCACCTGGAATTACAGGTAGTTTTGAAATTTGGTAATTAGTATCATTTGCTTTTAAATAAAATTTTTCTGCTGAATTTGTTGTGCTGATTAATGCTCCTTTGTCATTAAATAAATCTGTGATTTTATTGATAATGCTATTCTCGCCGAAAGAGATTCCGCCTGAATTTTTAAGCTCACCTACAGCAAGTAAAGTCGTGTTGTTGAGCATATTTTTAGCTACACTAATGTTGCCCGCATTGCTGCCAGTAAAAAGATCTTGTCCTGGATTGCCATCTAAGGTCGTGCCAGCTTTGAGTAAAGAATTAATAGTATTTTTAAGACCCATGGCGATGATGGATAATTCTTCTTTGGCTTTTGGTATGGATTCGTTAATTGCCTTAAATTGAGCACCAAGTATTCCACCCTTTACTTCTATAGTTCCTTGTTTGATTCCGTTTTGTTTAAGTATTAATTTACTTGCTAAAACACCATCTGTGATTTTGTCATTGCCGTAATCTATATCTAGGATGTAATTAACACCACCAGTATCGACTAGTGACATTTCTAAAGCGCTAGAGCCATTTACTGTGACAGGTGCTGCTGGAAGACCGAGAGTTGTAAGGATAGAGGCGGTTGTTGGATTGATTGTAATGCTGTTGCTTAGATTAATCTGGGCATTTTCTACGAGTCTATTTTCTAATATTAATCTGTTAACTGAATCTACTGATGCGATAGAACCCTTACCACCAGCAGCTCTGAAATGCTCATTTATGCTTTTAACAGTATCTCTTATACTTGCATTTTCTGGAAGATTAACCATGAAATTGACTGTTGAGCCATTGCCGTTATTAATACTTAAATCTAGCTGCCTATTGCCAGCTGTGATAGCTGGTAGTATTGGATTGTCTAAATTGGAAAACATTACAGTGCCTTGAATTTTGGCCTCTTCATTAGGACTAGGGTGTATACCTGTCCGCACTTGATAAAAATCTCCAGCCTGATTTACTTTGATGTTTAGGTCAGAGTACCTATTTATATCGTTGAGTTGAGTATCACGTTCATCTTCTAGGCTGCTTACCTCAAGCCCATTTGCTCTTAGGATATTGATTTGTTTTTGAGCGAAGCTAAGTTTTTGAAATTTAATATTTAAAATGTCAATGGTTTTTTTTAGTTCACCATTACCTCTAGCATTTAAGCTTTCTTTGATAATATCTAGGCTTCGATGAGTAGTATTAAATGCACTAGTTAGCCCTTTGGCACTATTTATGAAGGCTTGTCTGTTGGTAGCGTTGTCGGGGTTTTGATTTAGATCATTTGCAGTTTTATAAAAATCCTGAAGGCTCTTTAATAGAAGCTGGTCGGAAGGCTCACCGAGAATGGATGTCATCTGAGAATTAATTGCTTCAAGTTTTTCAAAAAAAGCTTGCTGTTGAAGATTGTCTCTATATTGGTTATCTAAAAAATTGTTTTTTGCTCTTATTACGTCTTCTACTTTAACGCCAGTTGCAATTTTTGTAAAAGCCACCTCTTGAGCGACTCCTGTGTTCTGCAATAAGAGCTTCCGAGAATAATTATCAGTGGTGCTATTTGCTATATTATGGTTAGCAATTCTAAGTCCAGCCTGCGAAACTTGCATGCCGAGGACGTTATAGCTAAGTCCTTGAATACCCATAAAACAGTAGTTCTCGTTCGCTAATAAAAAAACTTTAATATTAGCTACTTAAACTATTTAGTCCAAAATCCATACATTAGTCTATATATTTGGAAGTCTAGTTTTGCCCCTACTACTCAACTTTAAGCTTTAGTCTTATGGCACTGCTCCCGAACTCCAATTTCCGCGTTTTCGTCGTCCTCATGATCCTCATGTACCAGCAGTAAGCGGAGCTTGTATTTCCGCTTGCTCGCATACGACACTCGTGTCGCATACTCGGCATCGCTGGAAATTACACTGCGGTCATTCGTCCTCCTCAGCCTTGAACTTGCGCGTTCGGCAACAGTGCCCTTATTTGGGCACTGCTCCCGAATTTCAATTTCTGCGGTCATTCGTTTAATGAATTATCCTAGATTTATTTATCTAATGTGTAATATCATAAGACTTGGTTTGATAATCTATGGATAAATTAAAATCCTATTTAGAGCAAGCTCGCTCTAATAATTTTCTCCCAGATCCTAAAACTGCAAAAATAGCTGTGGCTATGAGTGGTGGGGTTGATAGCTCTGTGGCGATTTACCTTCTAAAAGAATTAGGTTATGAAGTCTTCGGGATAACAGCTTGGTTAATATCTGGTTCTGGTAAGTGCTGTGATAATGGCGTAGTGGATGCTGTAAGAATCTGTGATCATTTAGGTGTGGAGCATCACGCTGTAGATTTAAGGCAGGCCTTCGCTGACGGGATCATAAAAGATTTCCATCAGTCATATGCGCGCGGGGAAACGCCTATTCCTTGTATTAGTTGTAATAATGATATGAAATGGGGTGCTTTACTGGAGTACTCTATTCAAAATTTAGGTGCTACCCATTTAGCTTCTGGTCATTATGCTCGCTTAGTTTTAGAAGATCAGGCTCAAGAGTGGCATCTATATAGGTCTTTAGGAAATAAAAAAGATCAGAGCTATATGCTCTGGGGCTTGACTCAAGACCAGCTCTCTAAGACGATTTTCCCTTTAGCTGATTTTAATAAAGATGAAGTTCGCGATCTTGCGAATATAGGTGAACTGTGTGTCGCTTCTAAAGCTGATTCCCAGGATATCTGTTTCGTTAGTAATGGCATGACTAACGCTGATTATTTAACACGTATACTTGGAGAAAAGGAAGGACCTATTATTCTTGCAAATTCAGGTCTGGTACTTGGTTCTCATAAAGGTAGTTTTAATTATACTTATGGTCAGCGTAAAGGGCTTGGCATTGCTTACTCTGAACCATTATATGTAACGAAAATAGATCCTAATGCAAATGTGGTTTATGTAGGAACTAAAGAAGAATTATTGTCTCAAAGAGCTATAGGAAATAGAAGAAATATGATTGGCACCCCAGTGCTAGATGCTGAGAATTCTTTTACTGCCTTAACTAAGATTCGTTATAATGCGGAGCCTACTCTTGCTCAAGTCTATGTAGATGCCTCTGATTTCGTGGAAGTACAGTTTAAAGAACCTGTTGAATCTGTTACTCCAGGTCAGGCGATGGTATTTTATGATCCAGTTCATCCAGAGAAAGTTTTAGGTGGGGCATGGATTGATGGCGTCTCTGCCCTGTAAATCCGCAACGGTTATGCGGAAAATCCATGCAAATCCGCAACTATGTTGCGGATTTGTGGTAAATTGTCTAAATGGACTCTGCTTTTACAAGAAGTTTGATATTGCCTAAAGATCGGAGTTTTTTTCTCTTTGGTCCAAGGCAGGTTGGTAAAAGTACTTTACTTAGAGATAGTTTTTCTGATGATGGCACTATCTTTATTGATCTATTATTGGCTAGTAATTATCAGAGATATCTAAAACGTCCAGATTTACTCAAGGATGAAGTCTTAGCAAGAGATTTGTCTATTACACACGTGGTAATAGATGAAATTCAGAGGGTACCAGAGCTTCTAAATGTAGTTCATTATTTAATTGAGAATGATAAATCTAATCCAAGATTTATTTTAAGTGGTTCATCTGCAAGAAAGCTTAAGCGAGGTCAAGCCAATTTACTTGCTGGTAGAGCTTTGAGTTATTCATTGTATCCATTAAATTTTTTAGAATTAGGCGCAAGCTTTGATTTGAACAAGGCTTTGGATTATGGCACTTTGCCTGCTATTTATTTAGAGAAAGAAGAAGAGATTCGTAAAGAAAAATTAAAAGCTTATTGTGGTACTTATCTGCGAGAAGAAATTCAGGAAGAGGCTTTATTGCGTAACCTTGTAAGTTTTATGAGTTTTCTTGATTTTGTCGCTGAGGAAAATGGTAATCAGATTAACTATTCAAATATTTCTACTGATATAGGGGTAAGTGCAAACACTGTAAAAGAGTATTTTCAAATTTTAGAAGATACGCTTATAGGTTTTTTTCTTTTACCTTTCACGAGATCAATGCGCAAGCGGCTTTCTAAGCGTCCTAAATTTTATCTTTTTGATATGGGGGTGCAAAGGGCTTTAGCTAACAGCTTGTCGCTAGCTAGTTCAGAAGGAAACAGTAGTTTTGGGAGAAGCTTTGAGCATTTTGTTATAAGGGAGCTTATAAGTATTGCAGATACTTTTAGGACTGATTTTAAATTCTCCTATTATCGAACAAGCTCTGGACTGGAAGTTGATCTTATTGCTGAAAGCCCTTCTCGTGGCGTTTTTGCGATAGAAATTAAAGCTAAGGATGTTAACATTAAGTCTAAAGATTTGCGTGGTTTAGAAAGTTTTGCAGAGGAAGTCCCTAGCGCTCGGCTTATTTGCTGTAGCCTAAGCCCAAGAAGAAGAAAAGAAGGTAATGTATTAATTCTTCCTTGGCGAGAGCTTTTCAAGGAATTAGGATTAGTGCCTTAATCAAGGCACGCAGGACGACGAAAACGCAGAAATTGGAGTTCGGTAGCACTCGCGTGGTGGCACTGTTGCCGAGCGTGCAAGTTCAAGGCTGAGGAGGACGAATGACCGCAGTGTACGGGTAATTTCTAGCGATGCCGAGGATGCGAGCCATGTAAGTGGCTCATATCCGAGCAAGCGGAAATACAAGCTTGATTTATCAAGCTTACATGAGGATCATGAGGACAACGAAAACGCAGAAATTGGAGTTCGGCAGCAGTGCCATGTTAGGATTATTCTTTGGAATGCATGCCAAGCACTTAATTTCTCTTGCAGAATTATCTCGTGAAGAGATACTAAGCATTC
>JBMOEX010000038.1:0-19724 GCA_049314535.1 Vampirovibriophyceae bacterium
CCCTTATATCGAGTTGGTAATGAAGCCTATAATCTAACTCTAAGGTTCAGAGAAGCTGGTTCATTGGCTTTTTATGGCACGGGAGATTCCTATCTTGTTAATCGTATAGGTCCAGCCATAGAAGCGACTTTTGACAGACTTAGCTTTGAGGTAGATTATTTATATGCTTTAATAAGCGGTGAATCACCATTTGTCTTTGACCAGTTTATTGATGGCTCTAGTGCCATAGTCTTTGATGGCGATTTAGCCATTAATAAGTGGCTTTCAGTCGGAACCTTCGTGAATTTTAATATAGATGATAGTGAGATTACAAGAAATCAGATAAGAGCTGAAGTTGGACCACCTGATTTTAAATTCAGAGCCAGCTATGACACCGTAAGAAATCAAGTGGGCTTTGGCGTCAATATGATATTCGGTGAGCCTATTCGTTATGAACAGCTCAAAGTAAACCTCTAAATAACACCCAGCTCTGTGGATTTGAAAACCCAAGCCCCGCAAGATTTTCAGCCTAGTGACTTATCTTGAAATTAATATTTTCTCATGAATTAATGAGATCTTAACTTGATATTAATTTTGTTTGTCTCTAATGAGTTTATACATGAAAGAAAGGACTCTAAAACTTAGCCTTGATAGCATTCTTGCTCTTGACACTCGCAGTGAAAAAAAATCGTTTTTTGATGAAGTTTCTTCAAGTTCAGCTAAAGCAGAGCCTTTTGGTGATAATCTAGATTTTAATTTAACTCGAATTAATCAAGTGATTCCGAGGCCTAGTCCAGATAATTTCATTGAGCCTTGGATTGATGTATCCAAAGAGAAAAAAGCAAAAATGATTTCTGAATACTTCAAGAAGAATCCTTTTGCACATTTAAAAAATTTCCCCAAAGCAAAGAAAATCTTTTTAGATTTTTTTGATAGCGTTGAGAATATTACCAAAGATGTTGAATTTTTACGTGAAGAATTAGATAGATCTACGGCAAGTGGTGATCAATACGGCAAAGTTATCATTAACTTCTTTCGCGATAAAGACAATTCAGCTAAGTTTAAATTACAATTTTTCAGACCAATGATGGAGGAAATAAGGCAATTTTTTGTTTTCGATTTAAGCAAGCCCAAAGATAGTCATGAAAGCTTCCAGACTGTTACTCAGAACGAAAAATCTAAAAAATTAATCATCAATCGATCGCTAAAAAATACTAATAAAGCAATTAGAAATTCACTAAAGTCCATAGCTTTTGATGCAGAAATTTGGAAAGGCTTTATCCAAGGCAAAATACAGCCAGATCAATACGACATGGTCATGGACTGCCTTGAAAGAAATCATATTAACTTTGAAGACTTCGTTAAATTAGTTAACAGTAGAGACAATAAATACCTAAAATTTTTACATAAAGACTTATTGAAAAATATTTCTATTAGAACCAATAGTAAAGATACTAGCTTCATTAACTTTAAAACAGAGTCTAATCAACAGGTTGAACTTAAATTAAATAAATATGCTTTAAATTTACAGCTTTCCTAGCTATAATCAAGCTTTGATGCAGATTAATTTAAAACAAACATTTGCTGAAATATCGCAAATATTGGAACTTATCGCGAAGGTTGTTTTAAATTTTTTTAAAACCCTACAATATCTTTTTAAAAGCAAAATTTTCCTGCCTAATTTAATTAGTTATGGCGCAAGATTTACGAGCTCCGTAACCTTACCGACCATAGTAATTGCTATAGCACTCGGTGTAGTAATCGGTGTACAACTAGGACCACAATTTGTTAGTAAAGGCGTGGGTTCTAAACTTGGGATACTTTCACTTTTAACAATGAGCCGCGAACTGGTACCTATTATGGGTGGTTTCATGATAGCAACACAATATGGGACAGCGATTACTGCTGAAATTGCAAATATGCAAATCACAGAACAGCTAGATGCACTGAAAATTTTAAAAATTAATCCTATTTACTATTTAGTTTTACCTGCGATGCTGGCTGGATTGGTTTTAGCACCGTTAGTGTTTTGGCTTGCCGTCATATTGGGAACCTATAGTACCTTCCTTACGGTATGGATTAATGAAGGACTAGTCTGGAGCAGCTTTCAATCAGGCATAATGAGTTTTTTTCATATAAGCGATATGCTGATTTGCTTAGTAAAAGCCTGTTTATTTACAGTTCTTATCGTTATTATATCTGCGACTATCGGAATGAATGTCAGGAAAGGCGGAGCAAGAGAAGTAGGAAGCGCCACTACGACCACAGTTATAGCTGGCTTTATTACAGTTATAATCTGTGATTTAATCTGCACTATGGTTTATCTTGAATAATTTAGAACTTATAAATAAATACTCTGATGATTTTGAGAAGCTTTATAAGCTTTACTCTGACTTTATTTCACACACAAACATTTCTGCTATTACCAGCAAGGAAGATGTTTATCGTAAACACTTTGAAGACTCACTCATCACTTACCCATTTATCGCAGCCCAATTAAAAGTCCCAGACAGCTGCCTAGAAAAAAATCATGAGAACAGCACAGAAAACGAGGCGACAAAATCACCCCTAAAAATCATTGATATCGGCACTGGCGGAGGTTTTCCGACCTTACCTTTAGCTTTAGTCGCAGACCGAGAACAATTAAATCTTCATTTTACAGCTTTAGATTCTACAGCTAAAAAACTTAAATTTATTGAAATAGTAAAAGAAGACTTAGTTTTAAAGAATTTAAATACCCTGGCGATTAGAGCTGAAGAAATCACAGAGGATAAAAGAGAGTCTTATGACATCGCTCTATGCCGCTCAGTAGCAAGCTTACCGATAATCCTAGAAATCTGCACTCCCTTAATTAAGCTCCAAGGATATTTTCTTGCTTATAAGCAATGTGGAAAAGAGCTTGAGGAAGCTGCTTCAGCCATGAAACACTTAGGAGTTGAGCTAATAGATAGAATTACTTATTTTAATAACGAGAGAGAAATACTCGTTTTCAAAAAAAATCAAAACACGAAAAAGGTTTACCCGCGCAGTTATTCACTGATTAAAAAATCGCCACTATAACTATAACCCCAGACTTAGAACTCAATATTTTAGCCCCCCATTAACCATACTTCAAATATAATGAAAGTATGGCTAAAAATACTCTTCTCTCCAATGCAAAAATTATTAACGAAGGGGAAATTTATTCAGGGGAAATTATTCTTGAAGGAGATTTAATTAAAAACATCATCAGGCACGACTCCAAGGATTATCAAGAGTTTCGCAATCATGCGATGAAAGATCAAATGGAAATTCATGACTTGAAATTTAAATATGTGATGCCTGGAATGATAGATGGACAGGTACACTTCAGGGAACCTGGTCTTACCCATAAAGGTGATTTAGAAACTGAATCGAGAGCAGCTGTTGCTGGTGGGATAACCTCATTTATGGAAATGCCCAATACGCACCCACGAGCTCTTACGCAAGAGCTTTTAGCTGAAAAATTTGAACTAGCTAGCCAAAAATCACACGCCAACTACTCTTTCTACATGGGTACATCAAATGACAATCTAGCAGAGGTTTTAAAGACAGATCCTAAAACCGTGTGTGGCATTAAAATATTTATGGGAGCCTCTACTGGAAATATGCTCGTCGATAATGATAAAACTCTAAATGAAGTTTTTTCTCAAAGCCCAATGTTAATAGCAACTCACTGCGAAGAAGAATCAGTTATTAATGCAAATGCTAAAAAATTTATAGAACTGCACGGTGAAGATCTTTCAGTAGATTATCATCCATTAATCCGCAATCACGAAGCCTGTTTTCGTTCATCTGAAAAGGCTGTTAATTTAGCTAAGAAATATGGCACGCGCCTTCATGTTCTACATCTCACTACGGCAGATGAATTAAAGTTATTTGATAATAAATTACCAGTTAGAGAAAAAAGAATAACAGCAGAAGTTTGCTGCCATCATCTCTGGTTTTCAGATGAGGATTATGAATCTAAAGGTGCTTTAATTAAATGGAACCCTGCTGTTAAGACGAAAGGAGACCGAGAAGCCTTGCAGAAAGCTGTCAGAGAAAATATCCTAGATATAATAGCCACAGATCATTCACCACATACATTAGAAGAGAAAAATAATCCTTACTTTAAATCCCCTGCTGGAGCACCGATGGTACAGCATGCTTTAAATGTATTATTTGAGCTGCATGTACAAGGCAAACTAAGCCTTGAAAAAATAGTAGAGAAAGTCGCTCACAGTCCAGCTCACTGCTTCCAAGTTGAGAACCGAGGCTTTATCAGAAAGGGTTACAAAGCAGATTTAACCGTGTTTAGTTTAGATAAATCAGAAAGAGCACCGAGTTGGACTGTAGATAAATCTAATATTCTCTATAAATGTGGCTGGTCACCACTTGAAGGAACTAAATTTCACTCTAAAATTCATCAGACTTTTATTAATGGAGTTTTGGTTTATGATAACGGTGTATTTAATGAGGATTTTAGAGGCGAAAGATTAACTTTCGCAAGATAACTTAAAATTCTGGGGAAAAATGACCCCTTATAATTTTTACTCCTACTAGATAAATTTAATAAAGGACTTCGGAATTAAGACTGAGTCCTCTATTAAAACAAGGAGTAAAATTAAATGTTCAAGCACGATACAGAGAATCTTCCACGCATTACCTTTAAAGGAAAGAGGCTTACTGAAAAGCAGATCGCAGTTCTGGAATTTTTAGCACAGGGTCAGACGAATACAGAAATAGCCGAGAATCTTTTCCTCTCTGTAAGAACTGTAGAATCACACATCTCTAGAATTAGAGGCATTATCAGCGAACATATGCCACAGTCACAGAGAATAAGTGATAGACAGCTCGTTTTATTCGCTAAAGATCTAATCGATGGCTTTAAAATTTTCGACATGCTGAAAAGCGGTATGAATGAAGGCTTTGAGCTGTCAGAATTTAAAACTTATCAAAAAACAGTCAGTCTCAATAATGATAGATATTATATGCAATAACACTACATTTTCTCTGGTGCAGAGATGGCAAGTATACTAAGAGCATTTTTTATAACTATCTTAGAAGCTGCGACAAGAGATAGCCTAGCCTTCATAACCTCTTCATTTTCGCCTATAATGCGGTTTTCATTATAGAATTGATGAAATAAGCTAGCTAAATTCTTTAAGTAGACTGAGATTTTATAAGGTGCTCTAATGTCGGCAGCCTCTATAACAAGCTTAGGTAACTCAATAAGTTCTAGAACTAAGCTTCTGATAGTTTTCAACTGCTCTTCACTATGATATTCATCAGAAAAGAGTTTTTTAAAGTTCGCAGAAAATGTTTTAAAGTCTTCATTTAGTAAGCGTTCTAGCTCATCTACTTCAAAAATAGCAGCTTCTTCCGTATTATCAACTATATTGATGCGAGGGCTTACTAAATTGCGCAATATGCTGGCTGAGCGGGCATGTGCGTACTGTATGTAATAAACTGGATTATCTTTATCATGTTTCTGAGCTAAGGCTAAATCAAAAACCATACGGTTATTGGCTTGGCTATCGACAAGAAAGAATCTCAGAGCATCTTTACCGACTTCAGCTAAAAGATCATCAACGTTAACTATAGTGCCTTTACGCTTAGACATTTTTTTCTCTACACCATCTTCCTTAACAGAAACCAATTGAATAAAAATCAACTCTAACTGATCAGGATTGTAGCCAATAGCTTGAATCGCCCCACGAATGCCAAGCTCTTGACCATGATGATCACTGCCCCAAACGTTAATTAATTTATCAAAGCCTCTGTCAAATTTATCTTTATGATATGCGATATCACCAGCTAAATAGGTGAAAACGCCTTGAGATTTTCTAAGGACTCTATCTCGCTCATCACCAAAGGATTTCGCTCTAAACCATAGAGCCGAATCTTCTTCATACACAGCAGAGACCTCATGGGCGTGCAGCGGAACTCCAATTTCTGCGTTTTCGCCCGCCTCATGATCCTCCGTCACATCTTCTTGTTTTACTTTTGCTTCTTTCAGTGTCTCGCAAATCAACTCAATTTTATTTTTATCGTTAATTTTCACTTGATGTAGATTTTCGTTCTCTGAGTACCATGTATCGAAATGAACTTCTATATCAGCTAAAACTTTCTTCTGTAAATCAAGAAAAAGACCTTTCGCTAATTTACCAGCGATCTCTTTCGCTTGATCACCAGCAAGAGAAACAGCATCCAAATAGCCTTCTAGCTTAGATTTATAAATCTCTGGCTTTAAAACATCTAGCATAGAGTCTAACGGATAAGCATCCTCTGGATAACTTTCTTTACTAATGTGACCTTCTTGAATTTGAATTGCAGCTTGAGCAGAGAGCGAAAGCTTTTCGATCTGCACGCCAGCGTCATTAATATAAAATTCACTAGATACGTCATAGCCTGCCCAATCTAGTAATCTTGCAAGAGAATTACCAAGAACCGCTTGCCTACCATGACCTAAATGTAAATTACCTGTAGGGTTCGCTGAAACATACTCTACAAGGAAACAATGCGGCTCCATATCAGCCCGAGCTTCTTTAGATAAACGCCCATAATTATCTTTCTCTTGGTGAATCTCTACTAGAGCAGATTCCAAGAAATCCCAGTTCAAACGAATATTAATAAACCCTGGACCAGCTATAGAGATATCACCAATAGCAACAACATCTAAATGTTTTACTATATTTTGAGCAATTTTCACGGGTGCAAGTTTAGCTTCACGAGACAGTTTCAAAGCTATATTCACAGCAATATCGCCATGATCAGGGTTCTTGCATCTCTCCACATCTATATAATCAGAAAAGCTTTTCAGCTCACCCAAATCAGATACTAAAATAGCCTTATCAATAGCTATTTGGAATAAATTACGAATCTTGCTGCTTAACATTATGATCTTCTAATTTTTGAGCGAGAATACTAATCGGATTCACGAAGGATTTCAAAGGCTGATTAAGGGCCATAGATAATGGGCTGAAATAATCATCCATATAATTTATGGCTATTTGATCAACAAATCGAGAGCCTCTGGCGAAAGATAATAACCCCGCACTCAAGGCTCTAATAATAGCAGAGTGATCGGGTTCTTTATGCCTCTTCTTCGCGTAAGCAAAGACTTCAGAAAAATTATTATTCTTTAAAAGCATATAACTAAAATTAGGAGATTCGGAAACACTTAGATCAACAACAAAGAGTGGTTTATTCTGCTCAAACTCTGGTATATGCGTTAAGAGATCCAAGTCATTAATTAAAATTATAAAATCAGAATTACTTGAATCTGTTTCAGTAATATCTAAGTGATGCAGCATTGATTTAAGATCTAACTGAATTTCTGAATTAAGTTTCCTTGAGTTAGACATTATGCTTGCCTTAAGGTTTTTAAGTTTATAGTCAGAGATAATGTCCTTAGTTAAAAAAAACAAAGCACTAGTTAAACAAGAAGGTGATATTGAACAAATGTTCTGTGCATGATGATCTTTAATAACTTTATTTAAATAAATCTCCTCTGCTACATCAAAGCCAAATTCTTCAATCAATGGATTGTACTGACGATTACTTGCGAAAATAATACGATTAAAATACATATGATTTTTAATAATATGTAGATAAAGAGACAGATTGATTTCACGACGTGCCTTAAACTCTGCTAATTTATCTACATCTAATTTATCTTCAAATTTATGCCATTCATCCAATGCTTTAATATCAACACCTTTAGAAGCAGTATATTTATGACTGTAATATGACCAATAAAATAAATCCTCATCCACAGTAGATTTAATATCTACTAAATTAATTCGTAAAACCCTATATTGTTTTTCTCTATTTTCCCCAGCATCTATCTCACTTAAAATTTTCAGTAACTCATTTACTTTAAACATTAAATCCTGAATTGTATAAGGGTGATTAGCCTGATTCAACTTCAGATTACTTGAAAACAACAATGTATCCAAATCAATATAAATATTTTTAGCACTCTTCAATTTAGTTGTTTGAGGCAATTGCAAACATTCTAGGTAAGAGTCAAATTCTTTTTTTTGAAAATTGGTATAATACATTCATTAATTTAAGTTATAGTTCTTAGTATAGAGATAAGGATATCTCATTTGTGTTCCAATGCCTAGTATCGCCACTAGCTCCGACATCGAAGTCAAAGCAGCCTCTATTTATCTAGACGACTATTCTGTTCCAGCTAATAATAATTTTCTTTTTTGTTATAAAATTGAAATCCACAATAAAAGTCCATTAGAAGTTCAATTGCTGAATAGATACTGGCTCATTATTGATTCTGATTCAGATAAATCAGAAGTTTCTGGGGAAGGTGTCGTCGGGAAGAAACCGACTATCGCTCCTGGAGAAACTCATGTGTATTTTAGCTTTTCAAACCTTAAAACTAATTTTGGAACGATGGAAGGCAGTTACGGCTTTATCGACCAAGAAGGTAATAGCTTCAATGTCGAGATTCCAAGATTTTACCTATCCATAAATCTCAATGAATTTCCCAAGAACCTCTTCAATAAAGGTCAAATACTTAAACATCGAGAGGAAAATTATTATGGATTAGTTGTCGACTTTGACATGTACTTTCTAAGCAACGCCGACTTAGATACAACTAAATTTGATAAGAATTTTGAAAACAAGCCTTGGTACTATGTTTTAGTTCATGACACAGATTTAATGCTTTACGTACCTGAAGATTTAATGCTTCAGGCAGAAGATGATTTCACGGTAAAACATCCTTTAGTCGATGTTTTTTTTGATAAAAAAAATGGACATTATGTCAGGAAAGCTAATTCAGATGAATAAACTCGTCATTAAATAATTTTTTGCTATTATAAGACCATGATCAAATCCGTCGTACTTGCAGCAGGCAAAGGCTCCAGGCTGAAATCCAACAATGCTAAAGTCTTACACCGAATATTTGACAAACCAATCTTAGCTTGGGTTCTAGACTCACTTGCCGAAGTCGACCAAGATGAAATCATAGTGGTTTGCGGTCACCAAGCTGAAAAAGTAAAAAATTTCTTACATGCATATCCAGTTACGGTCGTAGATCAAACCGTACAAATGGGTACAGGACATGCACTTATGTGCGTTCAAGATGAGCTTAATGATTTTGAAGGAACTGTTTTAGTGGTAAATGGTGACTCCCCCCTAATCCGTTCAGAGACGCTAAATGACATGCTTAATTATCACGAACAGAGAGAACATCAGATAACTCTATTAACCAGTCAGGTAAACTGTGCAGATGGCTACGGACGCATAGTAAGAAGAAATAATACGATCATTGGCATCAAGGAAGATAAAGACTGCTCCGAAGCTGAAAAAACGATCAAAGAGGTTAACGCTGGTGTCTACTGTTTCGAGTGGCAGTTTATCAAAGAAGGCTTAGGCAAACTTAAAAGCAATAATGCCCAAGAGGAGTTTTATTTAACTGATTTAGTGGCTTGGGCTTACAGTCAAGGTCTTAGCATCGGCAATTTCATTTTACAGAATTCCAACGAAGCCTTAGGCATTAATAGTCGCACTGATCTAGCAACAGTTTCAAGATTAAAAAATCAAGAAGCCTTAGAAGCTCTTATGGATGCAGGTGTAACAATTATAGATACTAACAGTACAGTCATTAGCCCAGAAGTAGATATTGGCCCTGACACCGTTATATACCCTGGCACTTATATACATCGTCGTGTCACGATAGGCTCGAACTGCTCTATTGGTCCTAACACTTCAATATTTGGACCAGCTGAAATAGGCTCTCATAGCACCGTAATTCAGTCTCACATCAACAGAAGCTCCATTGGTGAACACTGTAGTATCGGTCCTTTTGCACACATTAGAGATGGCAGCGACGTTTACAATAAAGCACGCGTAGGATGTTTTGTTGAAGTAAAAAATAGCACCATGGGTGAAGCCTCTTCAGCAGCTCACTTAAGTTATCTTGGTGATGCTCAGATTAAGTCTAATGTAAATATAGGAGCGGGTACTATTACAGCTAACTATAATTCCTTTACTGGCGAAAAATCTACCACTGTCATCTGCCAAGGAGCTAGTACTGGAGCGAACTCCGTCCTAATAGCTCCGATAACCATACACGAAGGAGCCTCTGTAGCAGCAGGTTCCGTAATAACCCAGGACATACCAGCTCAAATGCTAGGTATCGCAAGACCTCGACAAGAAATTAGAGGTCTACCGACAGGAAAAAAAGTGAGCTGAAAATGTTTAATGAGACTGATCGAAAACTTCCATTGCTGCGTTTCTGTGAACAGTCCATTTGTCGATTACTCTATCTTCTTCTGGTTTTAATTTTTATGCAGACCTCAGTTCAAGCTGATCTTATCTCTGTTAAAAGAAATAAGTCCATCGAACTTAAAAATGGACAGATGAATATGCTGTTCAAGATTGACTTCCGTGAATTTGATAAAGATAGAATTCTAGAGTTTCGCTTTTATGATCAGCCTTTTGTAAACATCACCGTCCTTCATGATCCAGGAAAAAATAATCCTAAGTTTACGAGTTTTTCTTCTAAAATAATCAGCCTTGATAAGAATCAAGTTGCGGCCGTAAATAAAATTCATGACCAATTAAAGATTTTAAAATTTAAAAACACCTTCCCTTGGAAAGAAAGTTTTAATAAACGCGGCGATATTTATTACGTCCACAGCTTACAAGAGTATCTCCCAGTAACTGATTCAGCGTCTAAATCAATTTCAGTGCCACAAGTCTTCATTTTCTATAAAGGCTTTAAAGATGAGTACCCTGAGGTTTATAGTGAAATCGTAAATTTAATAAATACCTTCTCCTAGGAGACTATTCACCAACCTGCAAGTTCAAGCAGCTCCCTTAAAGATTTTTCAACAGGGTGAAAATCTCTCTACTACTTTCAGGTTTTGCAAACAGATGTAATTTTTTCTTCATTGCTGATATTTTCTCAGGACTCTTAGCTAGATCAAAAATTAAATCAGCGCCCTCATCAGGTAGGGCATCTTGGCGAATCATAAAACCACAGTCAGCCTTAACTAAAGCCTCTGCATTTTTAGTCTGATGATCATGCGCAGCCCAAGGTAAAGGAATTAATATCGGCACTATCAGCGACACCGCCATTTCAGCACAAGTCATAGCACCAGCCCTGCAAATAGCTACATCAACGGTTTTAGAAATATTTGCCATTTCATGGGTATAACTTAAAACCTTATAGTTAGAGTATTTATTCGGATCGCCATTTAAATATTTACTTACATGCTCATCAAAAAGCTTAGAACCTGTAATGTGAATAATAGATATTCTTTTACCTTCAAGAGCCAGTCTGTGATTAAAATCTTCAAAATCTTTAAGTAAAGTACCAATACTGTCATTAACAAACTGAGAGCCCTGACTGCCACCAGTGACCAACACCCTCAAATGATTTTCATCACGGGGCTGCTGCCAAACTTCAATTTCTGCATTTTCGCCATCCTCTACCTTCTCGCCATCCCTATAAATATTAATAAACTCCTGCGAAACTGGATTACCAGTGTAACGATATTTATCATTAAAATTTATATTTATCGGAAAGCCCAAGCTTACACGACTCGCAAATATTTTAAACAAGTTGTTTACCAATCCAAAATTACTATCAAGATTATGAATTAAGAACTTGGTTCTCGTTGTCACACAGGCAAGAAATACTGGCGCTGCCACATAACCACCCGTACCCATTACTACGTCAATTTTATTTTCTCTCAAGTAGTTCACGGAAGATTTATAAGCTTTAAAAAAGATACCAAACCAATCTAAATTTTCTTTAAAAGAATTATTTCGAGAGGGTAGCTTCGGAGCATTAATTGGGAGAAACTGAATATAGTCTTTTCTTAGACACAGTTCCTGCTCAAGCTTTCCTTCGCCACCAATATAATAAAGAGCGTTTCTCTCAGCTCCAGATTGATTACTTTCATCTTCAAACAACTCAGCTACAGCAAGACATGGATAAATATGTCCTCCAGTGCCTCCTCCCGTAAACGCAACTCGCACAAGAATATCCTCTATCAACAAGAGCTAAAAGCCTGTCAATAATTACTAAAAACATGATAGCAGCTAAAATTAAACATTTTAAGCTTAGCTTATTTTTTTTATGAGATAATGTTCTTATAAGTATGACAAATCGAGTTTCAAGAGAAAAGATAAATTGGGGTAATACCATTTATCTAATAATCAGTCCTATCATTTCAGCTTTAGCTGTCAGCTACTGGTTTTACAAAGGATGGTTTAACTGGGAGACTGTAGTCTTATTCGTAGTCCTAACTTCACTAATAGAAATCAGCATTACCGCTGGCTATCATCGATTATTTTCACACAGAACTTACAAGGCGAATCCGATTGTTAGTATATTCTTTTTATTTTTCGGGGCTGGGGCTCTTCAGAGTTCTGCTCTTCTATGGTCATTAGACCACAGAGTTCATCATCAATTCGTTGACCACAAAGATAAAGATCCTTACAGTATCAGTAGAGGGTTTATGTGGGCTCATATTACTTGGTTATTTTATAAATTTGATGATCAAGTTAAGGACATTAAACCAGCTGATCTTTATCAAGATAAATTGGTTGTTTTCCAAGATAAATACTGGGGATACATCGCAGTCTTGTCTGGATTCATTTTACCTACATTAATCGCACATTTTGCTTGGGGTGATATTTTCGGTGGTTTCTTTGTCGCTGGTATGTTCAGATCAGTAGTTAATCACCATGCGACTTTCCTCATTAATTCTGTATCACATTGCATCGGAAAACAAACTTATTCTGACACTCACAGTGCAAGAGATAACTGGTTTACAGCTTTACTAACTTTTGGAGAAGGTTATCATAATTTCCACCATGAATTCCCTTCTGATTACAGAAACGGTGTGAGATTTTATCAGTATGATCCAAGTAAGTGGCTTATCTACAGCCTATCTTTAATAGGTTGGACTTATGATCTAAAAAGAGTTAGCGATAGTCTTATTGAAAGAAAACGCTCAGCTATGACTAAAAAAAGAGCAGCTCTGCAGTTAAAACCTGCTCAATCAGACAGTCGCCAACTACAACCTGCATGTTAAGTCCTGAAGAAAAGACGGAACTCACTCATTTTTTAAATCGCCTTCAAGGCAAAGAAGTCAGAGTAGAACTTAGCTCTAGATTTAATGTCGGCTACAGGATATCCTTCGCGGTTAAAGTCGAAGCCTTAGGTGGAAAAACCTATAGTTTCGTGAGCGATAGTGGTAACGCCTCTGTATTTATAGATCCTAGCGAGGCAGAGGCTTTCAGTGCTGATACCAGCTCCATTAGCTTAGTTTATGGTGATGATCTCATAACTATCCGATATGGTAGGACTCGCTAAAAACTTTTATGTCTTAAAATAAGCATTTTTTATCAGATCCTTAAGAACTCAGCGAAAAATGCTAGAATTATAAAACACCGTGGTAATGACAGCTCCAGATACAAAGAATAATTATTCTGCTCAGAATATTGAAGTTTTAGAAGGGCTAGAAGCCGTTCGAAAACGTCCAGGGATGTACATAGGTGGTACCGACCACAAAGCATTACATCACTGCGTCTATGAAATAGTTAACAACTCTGTAGATGAAGCTTTAGCTGGCTACTGCGATACTATAGAAGTTTTTGTTTACCCTGATGGTTCACTATCAGTCGAAGATAACGGTAGAGGTATTCCGACTGACATAGTCGCTAAGACTGGTCTCTCTGGTGTAGAAACCGTTTTCACGGTACTTCACGCTGGTGGTAAATTCGGTGGTGAAAATTCTAGTTATAAAGTTTCAGGTGGCTTACATGGTGTTGGAGCGAGTTGCGTAAATGCTGTCTCAGAAAAGCTTCAAGTTGAAGTTTACCGTAATGGTGTTATTAATTTTGTTGAATTTAGAGGTAGATCAGAAAATGGTCTTAAAGTGGGTGATCCAGTCGAACCGATAAAAGTAACTGGAACCACTGATAGAAGAGGTACTAAAGTTAGATTCTGGCCAGATAAAGATATTTTCATCGAAACTAACTCTAGTGGTCTTAGTTTCACTCCAGAGTTTAATAGAGAAACTTTAGCGAAAACTTTTAGAGAAATGACTTTCCTTAATAAAGGACTGAGAATCACTTTTACAGATCTAAGGCTGGCTGAAGATGACGAGAGAAGATTACAGGTATATCATAATCCTGAAGGTCTGATTAGCTATGTTAAATATTTAAATGAGCCTAAGCATCCGCTACATAAAGAAATTTTTGACTGCCATGCTTCTGCTAACGAAGTAGAGGTGGAAGTCGCTCTTCAGTACACAGATAGTTATCACGAGACCATTTTAACTTTTGCAAATAACATAAATAACCCAGATGGTGGTACTCACATGACTGGTTTTAAGAACGTTATGACAAGAGTCCTTAACGACTATGCACGTAAGGTATCCATGATCAAAGAGAAAGAGGAAAATCTTACTGGTGATGATATTCGTGAAGGCATCACTGCTATTATCTCGGTTAAAGTAAGAGATCCTCAATTCGAGTCTCAGACTAAAGTTAAGCTATTAAATAATGAAGTGGTCTCAGCTGTTCAGACTGTACTTGGAGACGCACTAGAAGACTGGTTCGATAAGAACCCTAAAGATGCTAAAGCGATAGTAAATAAGTCTTTAATGGCTCGCAGAGCTAGAGAAGCTGCTAAAAAAGCTAGAAATGCCGTAAGAAGACAGTCTGCTCTAGAGGGCAGCACTGGTATCCCAGGAAAGCTATCTGACTGCTCGAATACTGATGGTGATTTATGTGAAATATACCTTGTAGAGGGTGATTCTGCGGGTGGTTCAGCTAAGCAGGGTAGAGACAGAAATTATCAAGCCATACTGCCACTTAGAGGTAAAATTCTAAACGTCGAAAGAGCTACTATAGATAAGCTTTATGATAATAATGAAATCCAAGCGATGATTCAAGCAATAGGATTGGTCCCTTCAGAAGAAGAAATCGATGGTAAAAAATCAGAAGCTGTTTTAAAAATAGATGGTACTAATCTTGATCTTAAAAAACTTCGCTACAAGCGAATTATAATAATGACCGATGCGGACGTTGATGGCGCGCATATTAGAACCCTCTTACTGACTTTCTTCTTTAGATATTCAAGACAATTAGTCGACAATGGTAATATCTATGTCGCTCAACCTCCACTCTATAAAGTGGAGTATAAGAACAAGGTTAGATATGCTTACAATGATGCTGAGTTAGAGCTCGCTTTAGCTGAATTAGGTGGTAAACCTGGTATACAGAGATTTAAAGGTCTAGGTGAAATGATGCCAGATCAGCTCTGGGAGACTACTATGAACCCTGAAACTAGAATTTTGAAAAAGGTTTTAGTTGAAGACGCTGAAGAAGCTAGCAGAATCTTTGATGTACTAATGGGGGATATAGTTCCACCACGTAAGAAATTTATTGAAGAATATGCTGGGCTTGCAGTATTAGATGTTTAGCTAAAATAAAAAGGACTTCGGTCATTTGACCTATATCCTTTAAAATAAATAAGAAAGTTAAACATCCTTAACTGATTCTTAACTGCTAATCTAGATATAGTATATATGGGTTTAGGTGGATTACCTTCAATTGGCGGCCAAGGACCAAATATAGGTCCAGGGAATCAGGGAGCTTCACAGAAGAAGGGTGGAGCTGAGTTTTCACTTGAACAGCAAAAATCTAATTTAGCCCAAGCGCAAGCCGCACAAGATAAAGCTAATTCAGCACTTTCTGGTGCTAAATTAATGAAGATTATAGACAAGAAGAAGAAAAACCGTAAGGGTGCTCCCCGCACAATGCTTATAGATGGTGAGATTTACGAAGTTTACTTATTAGCGATAGCCTAAAATGATGTGCGGTACATAAGCCTCTTCACCACTGTATCGGCACATAATTTCGAGAATTACATTTAGGGCAGACATAAACTGGATCATTTCGCTGCGGCAGCATCTTTCGGGTAAAATCACCCTGACAATGCCCGCAAATTAACTGCACATAATGCCCGCGAATCCCGAACTGTGACGGCAATATAGCCCGACGCTGCTCTGCGCTAACCTGCCACTCTCTTAATTCTTCTGGATCTGGCTTCTGCATAAACCTTATTTACCTTATACGTTTGCGAGCAGTCTCACTTTTAATACGCCTTAGCTATAAGTATCTCACGATTCTGGGGAGAAACTGTACCTGAAATAATACAAGGATGATCACTTGGCAGCTCTGGTCTGAGTGGCATACAGCGAATACTTGCGCTGAATTTTTCTTTTAAAATTCTCTCTAGCTCTACATCACCATTCCACATCGCTCTAGCAAAGCCTAATGATTTAGAATCTAAAACTGAATCTAATTCAGCGATATTTTTTACTATTTTCGTATTCTCTTTTCTGTATTCTAATGCACGAGTGAAAAGCCCAGACTGGATTTCATCTAAAAGCCTAACTATTCTCTCAATTAAACCTGCTATCTGAATATCCTTCTCTTTACTACGAATATCACGGCGATGGAGTTCCACACAGCCATTCTCTAAATCACGCTCACCGATTACTAATCTTAGAGGCACACCCTTCTGTTCATATTCATTAAATTTAATCCCTTGGCTAATCTGCTCTCTGTCATCTAATTTCACTCTTAAACCTAAATCAGTGAGTTCCTTCTGGAATAATTTAGCTTGATTAAGCACTTTAGTATTATCAAGATTTTTTTTCAGAATAGGGATTATAACCACCTGATAAGGAGCTATTTTCGGAGGTAATATCAGCCCAACTTCATCATGGTGACCCATAATCACAGCACCGATAAGCCTAGTACTCACTCCCCAAGAAGTCTGCCAGACATGCGCTAATTTATTCTCTGAATCTGTAAAAGTAGTGTCAAAGGCTTTAGCAAAGTTCTGACCTAAATCATGCGAAGTTCCAGCCTGTAAAGCCTTTCCATCACGCATTAAAGCTTCTATCGAAAACGTAGAAACAGCTCCAGCGAACCTCTCTGACTCAGTCTTTTCACCTATATGTATTGGTAGAGCTAAATAGTTATGTAAAAGATCTTCATAAACATGGATCATCTTAATCACTTCTTCTCTAGACTCTTCATGAGTCGCATGACAAGTATGGCCTTCTTGCCATAAAAACTCTGAAGTCCTTAAAAATAAACGCGTGCGCATCTCCCAACGCATAACATTCGCCCACTGATTCAGTTTCATCGGCAGGTCTCTATAAGAGTTAATCCATTTAGAAAACATATGATTAATAATCGTCTCTGAAGTCGGTCTGATTACATATCTCTCAGAAAGCTCTTTTCCACCAGCATGAGTCACTACAGCACACTCTGGCGCAAAGCCTTCTACGTGTTCAGCTTCTTTCTGTAAAAAGCTTTCTGGAACCAGCAAAGGGAAATAAGCATTCTCATGGCCAGTATCTTTAATCATCTTATCGAGTATTCTCTGGATGTTTTCCCAGATAGCATAACCGTAAGGTCTAATAACCATACAGCCTTTAACTGGACTATAATCAGCAAGCTCAGCTGTAATAGCTATATCAGAAAGTAAACTCTCTGCATTATTCTCTTTAACTGCATTATCAATAGACATATATATAATCCTAACTCGTTTTATAAGTATCTAGCTAGCCAGCGAAATAAAACAAAGAAAAACTAAATAGCACCCTACTCTTGACTAGGCTGACTCTTAGCTCTTAATTTAGCTCCTAAACTAGACCTAGAAACCTTTCTACCAGCGGAACTGCGATTACCCGTAATAGTAGTATTTAAAGGACTGTTTGCAGTCGTAACTACTTGAGCCGCAGCTTTTCTTTCCTCTGGAATTATAGTCGTATCAGCTAATCTCTCTGG
Source organism: Vampirovibriophyceae bacterium (assembly GCA_049314535.1). GTDB lineage: Bacteria > Cyanobacteriota > Vampirovibrionia > LMEP-6097 > LMEP-6097 > LMEP-6097. The sequence goes on from JBMOEX010000038.1 coordinate 17,836, forward strand.
ATTCATAGAGCCATTAAATAATTCTTGGAGAGCAGCTGTAGCCTTTTTTAATCTCCTAGAAACCTGCATCTGAGAGATACCTAGAATATTAGCGACATCAGACTGCGGCGTGTCTTGGAAATATATTAAATCTATAATTTCGGCTAAAGGCTCTTTCAGTTTGGTAATCATTTCCTTAACTGTCATAAAGTCCTCACGGACATCATTTCTGCGATATTCACGCATATCAGCCAAAGTATCAACCAGCGAAGTGTCATTCTCAGAAGGGTTTGGGCTTATAGTTTGATCTAAAGACACTAAAGTCTTTCTTCTATCTACCTCATAAGCTTCTTTTATCTTCGTCTCTTTAACGTCAGTGAGCACACTTGCAATTTCTAAATCAGTCGGATCTCTACCGAATTCAGCTCTTAACTTCTGTACTACCTTGTTAATCCTAAAACTTAATTCCTGAAGCTCTCTTGGAGCTCTAATCATCGAAGTTTTATCGCGAAGATAATGGCGAATCTCACCAGTAATAAGGTGAGTCGCGTAAGTTGTAAATCTTGCTCCAGCGTCTGGATTGAAATAATCTATAGCCTTAATAAGACCAATAGAGCCTATCTGTATCAAATCATCTACAGGGTCAGTGCTCCTTCGAGCGAGACCATGGGCGATCTTTTTGACAAGAATAAAGTTAATATTGACAAGCTTGTCTCTAACCTTCTTGTCTTTAGTTTTGGCATAATCAGCTAGAAGATTGTGAATTTCTTCAGTCTTTTCTTTTTTCTGCTTTTGCTTTTCCATTGATAAACACTCTGAGTTCAAAAAGTACCTTAAAAACAGTGTATCATCAAGTTATTTCTTTGGGGAGTATAAAAATATGACACAATTATCAGTTTTTTATGACAAAGATGTCAGTTTATTGGTATATTTATATTCAGTAAACTTATTATGAATATTGGATCAAAAATCTTGGCCTTTGGAAAGGCTCTACCAAAGAAGGTAGTAACTAACTTTGATTTAGAATCACTGATGGATACTTCCGATGATTGGATAACTCAACGCACTGGCATCAAAGAACGTCGTGTCGCCGATGAATCTATCGGCGAAAACTCGACGACCTTAGCTGCGGCCGCAGCTGAATCTTGTTTTGAACAAGCTAAAAAATTAAACCCCGAATTCGATATTAAGCCTAGCGATATAGATTTAATCATCTGCTCCACAGCCACCAGCGATAATCTTTTCCCATCTACAGCATGTATGGTACAGCCACTACTTGGAATAGAATCCTGCGCAGGATTTGATATTTCTGCAGCTTGCACTGGCTTTATCTACGCGCTAAACATCGCCGATACCTTTATTAAAAGCGGCCAATATAAAAACGTTTTAGTTCTTTCTGTGGATCTAATGTCTAGGTATGTAGACTGGTCAGATAGAAGAACCGCTGTAATCTTCGGAGATGGCGCTGGAGCCGTACTTTTAACTGCCGTACCCGAGGCAGATGCATCATTTAAAGGTTTCTATCTAAACGCTAAAGCAGATAAGGATCAGGCTCTTTATCTAAAAAATACTCGTTCGCATTACCCAGTAAAAGCTGAAGACATTGACACTAAACCAGAAATGGTCAGCATGAACGGTCAAGCCGTCTATCATTTCGCCGTAAAAGCTCTCCCAGAGTCAATAGAACAAGCTTGCGCTAAAGCAAATATAGACCCATCTACTATAGACTGGGTAGTGCCGCATCAAGCTAATTACAGAATTCTTGAAAGTGCTGCTAAACGCTTTAATCTACCAATGGAAAAATTCATCTGCAATATTGAAAAATACGGAAACACCAGCTCCGCTAGCATTCCTATTGCTTTTCATGAAGCCATAGAAGAAGGGCGTATCGTAAAAAATGGTAAAAAACA
>JBMOEX010000039.1:0-18983 GCA_049314535.1 Vampirovibriophyceae bacterium
GGACGACGAAAACGCAGAAATTGAAGATTGCGAGTAGTCCCCTCTTAGAGGACGTTTACTGTAAGTATAGTAGACTTACCCGGAGCATTTGCACCATCACCTAAGTAATTCGCTGTAATAGTGTAAGTTCCACGTGTATTGAATCTTGCAATTATAGACGCTGACTTCATATGCCCAAAACCAGTTAATGCTGCGGTGCCATAATTAGTGCCTTTAGAATCAGTGAAACTAACACTGCCAGTAGGATTAGTACCATAAACCAGTCCGATTATATTCGTAGAAAAACCTGCTCTAGCAAATATCGCTGTCGGAATAATAGACACAATAGCAGCTTGTTTTACTTGAACTAAGACTGGTGCCGAAGTCACTGACATAAAATTAGTGTCGCCTAAATATACCGCCGTAATAAACCTAGCACCAGATAGTGTAACCGGCACACTTATAGAACCACTACTAGATTTAAGACTACCAGAGAGATTCACACGACCTAAAACCACACCACCATCTTTAATTTCGACAGTACCAGTCGGGAAAGCACCTAGCGTTTCAGAATTTGTAAGCTGAACTTGAGCCTGTACCAATCCACCAGCATTTACAGCATTAGGAGTTAACTGCAAAGTAATAGCTGGAGCTATTTTAACCGAGACAGTAACTGGGGCTGAAGTATTCGTAGAGTTGTTAGTATCTCCCTTGTATACAGCTTTTATAACTTGATTACCGATAGAATTAAAGCTAGTAGAAAAAACAGCTGTTTTTAAATTCGCAGTACCAGAAAGTAATATGGAGCCTAAAACCTGATTGCTGGCATTTGTGAAATCCACACTACCAGTAGGATTCACACCCGTGATACTAGCTGTAAAATTCACTACTTGCCTGAGACCAGCAGTAAGAGTATTTGCCGTGATACTAGCAAGTGCTGAAGCTTTATTTACCGTAATAGCAGTCGCGGGCGAGCTGCTTACATTATTATTCGCATCACCACTGTAAGTAGCGATAATATTCTTAGTCGTAGTATTAGGAATAGCTACTGAGAGGACTGCGTTTTTAGAGTTTCCTGTTCCTGTTAAATTGGCCGTCCCTAAAACGGTAGAATTAGTCGCATCAGTAAATCTTACAGAGCCAGCCTGATTAATGCCCGTCACATTCGCTGTTAAGACAATAGTCTGACCTGCTGTCACGATATTAGGATTAACAGTAAGCTTCGTAGTAGTATTTGCTTTATTTAAAGTAACATCAAATGAAGTTGAGCTTACAGCATTATTACTCGCATCACCACTGTATGCAGCAGTAATAGTTCGCTTTCCAGCTTGTGAAAATATCTGATTCAAAGTAGCGATACTAGTTTTAGCACTACCAGTGAGGTTTATACTACCTACAGATACACCATTATCAAAGAACTTTACAGTTCCAGTCGGGAAGCTGGTATTTAATGTATTCGCTACCACAGTAGCAGTTAAAGCAAGTGGCTGGCCTACTGTAGCAGTTACAGGTGTGACTTTTAAAGAAATGCTCGGAGTGGTTTTCACAGCCAAGCTAAATAAAGCTGAGCTACTTGCATTATTATTAAGATCACCAGCATATGCCGCGCTAATAGACCTAGTTCCCACAGTAGAAAAAGACACTGAGAGATTAGCTGTTCCAGCAGTATCGGTACCAACTAAAGCTGCTGTACCTAAAACCCTATTATTAGTAGTATCAGTAAAGACCACATTACCACTAGGTTTAAAGCCAGTCACCGTAGCTGTAAGATTAATAGTTTTATTAGGTTCAGCTATGCCTGAAGGAAGACTTAACCTAGTAATGGTATTAGCTTTCACTACCGAAAAATTAATAGGAGCTGAACCAGCTGGATCGTTCTTAGCATCACCACTATAGGTAGCACTAATAGTCCTATCTCCAAGAGTTAGGAAAGTCGCATTATATGAAACTGATTTACTATTAGCTGTTCCAGTTAAATTTACAGTCGCTATCGCTGAAGGATTTTTCGTATCTACGAAAGTAACAGTCCCAGTAGGATTCGCTCCAGAAACGGCAGCTACTAATAAAACTGACTTCCCTATCTCAGCTGGATTAGGAGCTATACTCACAAAAACCCTACTTGCTGTACTCAAGGAAGACGGCTCTAGTCTTTTCGCATCAAAAGCCACTCTAGCACCAGTGTTATCAAAGACTTCTAGTATTAAAAAATTATCCTTAGCCTTATCAAGAACTAAATTATTAAAAAGAGGGGCTTTCACTACAGGCGTGAAACCTTTAAATAAAAGCGTTTTAGCAGAACCATCTAAATTAGGCATATACGAAAGCTCATATCTAGCAAAATTCGCAGCAGAAGCAGTCCCCTGTACTAATTTAGTATTAAGGCTTACAGAACTAATTTCAGCCGTCGCTTTATTCTTAAGTGCTAGAAAAGAATCCACCATGGGTTTTACACGAGAAGTGAAATAGCTTCTCAGAAAAGCTAATTGCTCGGTTCCCGTATTAGGAGCAGAAAAAGCATTCCTGATTCTCTGCTGCACCTGTTCTAAAGTTAAACTAGGTTCGCTTGCTTTAATCAAAGCAGCTACCCCAGCCACATGCGGCGATGCCATAGAAGTTCCACTGTATCTTATATATTCAACAGGATTAGCTGCCCTAACGACAGAAGCTGATGTCGAAATAATTTCAACGCCAGGAGCTGAAATATCTATCAAGGAACCAAAATTAGAGAATGAAGCAGCTTTAAAGTTTTTATCTAAAGCCGCAACTGTAATAACAGAAGGAATTCCAGCTGGAGTATATTGAGCAGCATCAGCTCCATCATTGCCCGCAGCGACTACTACTACAGTACCTAATGCTTGAGCATAATTCACTGCATCCAGTAAAAAACTTGGTGTACTTGCTCTTGCCCCAAGTGACATATTAATTACATCAGCACCGTTATCAGCAGCCTGTTTCATCGCATTAGCTGCCGCCGATAAATCACCAGAACCAGCTGAATTTAAAACCTTCATGCACATAATCTTCGCTTTAGGAGAGACTCCTACCACACCAATAGAATTATTAATAACAGCAGCGATAGTTCCTGAAACGTGTGTACCGTGACCACCACTGCGATAAGCTGGTGTGTAGTGATCGTCTATAGGATCTGAATCATTATTAATATAGTCATAGCCTAAAACGAACTGCCTCACTCTAGAACTCAGTTCAGTACCGCTAATTTTTCCATCTTTGGGATTTACATCTAAATCATTTAAATCTATTATTCTATCTGAATTACTGTCACTGACGAGAGCTGGATTAACCCAAATATTACTCCAAAGATCAACCAGATTATAATCAACACCAGTATCCAAAACGGCGACAATGGAACCTTCTCCCTGATTAATATCCCAAGCATCAGAAGATTTCATGGCTTTTATGCCCCATAAATTATCTGGATTAGCGTCAGTTAAATTATAGAAAGGATCATTTGCCGTAGCTTGCGTATAAATAGTAATATCTTCTTCGACGCTCTCCACATTCAGATTAGCTTTTAAAGCCTTTTTTGCTTTCTTTAATTCTGCTCTAGATTCAAAATTAACCTTATAAACCCTATCAAACCCATAACTTGCTTCTATTTCCTTGGCTTTTTGCTGTCTTTGTAAATATTTTTCAAGACCCTGAACAGCTAAGCTATTTCCAGAGGTAAAATTACTTGATCCTCCAGTTAAGACAGTAGTATTATCAAGGCTTCCGAAAACTGCCTTAAATTTCTCCGAGTCTAAACCCAATGCATCAAAATCAATACTAGACAGAGCTGGTGATTTAGATTTTTTAAATTTCACTATTAGGCTATTATTCTCTGATACTAAATCTGCTTTATTTTCTATAAATTCAGCACTGAGAGGCACATTTATAAGTAATAAAGTTACAACTAGAGTTAAAGAAACTAAGGGTTTAATTAATAATCGGAAATTTTTTATAAGCAAAAGAGAAGCCTCCAATTTAATAAGTCGGAGGCTTCTCTTCAAGGAATATGGCTAGACTTATTTAAAGTCTTAAATACAGAGCATTTAGACTAGTCTTACAATTACACGTGGTGGAAAGGTATCCATCCCTTACACTAGAGCCGTTTCGGATCTCTGCTTTAAACTTACTGGATCTTTATAGGGCATACGAAATATCGCATGTTCAAAACCTTCTGTTAAAGCTACTGGTATTTTAACAAACGCATTTTCACCGCCACCATGAAGATGCTCTGTCAGTTTAACTTGATTAGCATTTACATCTTCTGGAAGATAATCTGGATGCCCTTTGTAATAAGCCTCTGCTAAATTAAAATCAAACTGCTGATTAGGAGTAATAACAGTAAGCGTATCTCCTTTATCTATACGGTTTTTAATTTCAAGTTCCGCCACCTGAGAGGCTTGATTATAAGATACTAATCTTGCAGCATAAAGATGAGTCTGAATGCATGTATCTTTTTCTAATTCTTGAGCTTTAGCTTTAGCATTTCGAGCATAGAAACCAGGGATAAAACCACGATTAGCAGTAGTAGATAATTCATCTAGAATTTCTCTTCTATCCTGCTCTGTGAGCACGGCGCCAGTTTTTAGTTTATCCAAAGCACGTTTATAAGCTCTCGCTACTATACTCGCGTAGTACTCAGTTTTATTACGCCCTTCAACTTTAAAACTGACTATACCTGCATCCATAAGGTCTTTTATATAATCAACAGCACAAAGATCTTTTGAGTTCATAATATAAGTACCATACTCATCTTCATCTATACTCATGAACTCACCTTTACGCTGACCTTCTTCTAAATAAAAATCACCTTCAAGCGGCACATAGTTCGTAGTGACATCATCGAAATGGCCTTGTTTTTCATATCTCTCTTTATCGTCATTAGCGTAAACTTTAAAACCCCATCTACAGCTGTGCGAGCAAGTTCCTTGATTAGCATCTCTGTAACTTAAATAATTAGAAAGTAAACAGCGACCTGAATAGGCCATGCAAATAGAACCATGAACGAAAGCCTCAAGCTCAATATCTGGCACATGTTCATGAATCTCTTTAATTTCCTGAACATTAAGTTCACGAGCAAGAATAACTCTCTCTACTCCATAATTTTTCCAGAATTTAACTTGAGCCCAATTCGTATTATTTGCCTGAGTAGATAAGTGAATAACTGCTTCAGGAAAATGCTCTTTAGTCTCAGCGATAAGACCAGGATCAGTCATAATGAAGGCATCTGGCTTACAGTCCATCATTTCCTTCATGGCTTCCATGAAGCCTTTTATTTTATTGTTATGTGCATAAATGTTACAGGTTAAATAAGCCTTTTTACCCTGCTTATGTACATAATCAACAGTCTCCTGCACTAGGTCTATATCAAAAAAATCATTCTCTCTAGCTCTTAGACTGTAACGTGGTACACCGACATAAACGGCATCAGCACCAAAAGCTAATGCATAACGCACCTTCTCAAAGCTACCACCAGGCATTAATAATTCTAATTCTGCTGTCATACGTATTATTTTAGCTTAGATAGGCTTCTAAATGTTTAGAAAAATACAGTGGCACTGCTGCCAAACGTGCAAGTTCAAGGCTGAGGAGGACGACGAAAACGCAGAAATTGGAGTTCGGCAACAGTGCCTTAAAGAGTCTTCAAGAAAAGCACTATCTTGGTCACATCTTCCTTCGGAATATTTTTCCCGACTTGATATTCACCCATAATTTCTACAGTCCTAGATAGACTTCGGATAGTTCCATCGTGCAGATAAGGAAAAGTTTTCTTTATATTTCTTAAGGTTGGGACTTTAAATACATATCTATCAGCTTCGGCCCTCGTTACATTAAACCTGCCTAAATCTTCTTTAGCAAGTGGCATCTGTTTTAAACCATTAAGCCCCCCTGCTCTATCTGCAAAATAATCTTTATAGACACCCATTTTCTGAAAAGAATTCGCTCCCACTGAGACTCCTAGGTGACAGTTATTACAGTTATATTTTTTAAATAACTCAAATCCTTGTTTCTCTTTATCAGAAAGTGCATAGTCATTACCTTTTAAATACGAATCGAATTTATTATCTGGGGTCACTAGTGATTTTTCAAACTCACCAATAGCAATCGCTATCTTCTCTCCAGTGATTTCTTGAGAACCAAAAGCACTCTCAAAGAGTACTGTATATTCAGCATCCGCAGTTAATTTCGCCACAACTTCATCCCAATTAGATCCCATTTCCAGTGGATTATGTACTGGCCCACTAGCCTGTGCAATTAAATCCTCTGCTCTTCCATCCCAAAATTGCTTAATATTAAAAACTGAATTAAACACAGTAGGGGAGTTAATACGCCCATGACCACCCGCGACACCTGTTGAGAATTGCATTTGATCAGTTCCACCCTTAGCTAAATCATGACAAGAAGCACAAGAGATGGTGTTATCACGTGAAAGCCTAGTATCACTAAACAGCTTCTCTCCAAGAAGTATTAAATTCTGATCTAATTCAAGATCTTCTTTGCTTGGAATAGGAATAAAATCACTATTACTAAGATCCTTAATCCAAGTCGTAACTATCTTCTTCTCGGTGTCACTAAAATGAGAATCCCAATGCATAAGCTTGTATTGAAGTGGGGGCATAGAACCATTCTCTAAAACACTTTTTATCTTATTTAAAGAGGTAGAACTGATTTCTGAATCGAACTCTTTATTGAAAACTTCGATTTCCATATTAAAATAAGCTAAACCTTTCCTGATGTCTTGGTCTATTAAATCTTTAATAAATGGAAGATTGTAGTAAAAAGGATACTCTGTATGAGAAGTGTGACAATCTTTGCATTTCTTCATCAGCATTTCAGTCGCTACTTCAGTGTGCTTAGAATCTTGCTGACTAACTCTAATCCATTTTCTATCAAAATCAGCACTAGCCGATAATCCAAGGAAGAGAATCAAAGCCCAAGCGAAAGGTATTGAAAATCTCATTTTTTTAATCATCTAATCTTCGATATTAACAGAAAGTGAGTTTTTCCAATATTTCAAAATAAATTTGCTAACATTACTACTGATTTTATATAAGGAAACTACCCTATGGCTATCAAACCCGAAGAAATTACACAAATTATCAAACAACAAATTCAGAACTTTCCTGATACGCAGATCTCACAAAACGTTGGCTCTGTTCTCAGTGCTGGTGATGGTATCACGAGAATTTATGGACTCAGCAGCGCTGTTAACGGTGAATTAGTAGAGTTCGATGACGGTACTAACGGCATGGTTATTAACTTAGAAGAAGATAACGTAGGTGTAGTTCTTTTAGGTCAGGGAGAGGGTATTAAAGAAGGTACTCAAGTTAAATCCACTGGCAAACTAGCTGCCATTGGGGTCAGCAACGAAATTCTAGGCAGAGTAGTAGATCCATTAGGTAAAGTTCTTGATGCTAAACAAAACTATCATATAGATAAATTTATGCCATTAGAGAAAATAGCTCCGGGCATAGTTAAGCGTAAATCAGTACACGAACCACTTCAAACAGGAATCACTTCCATCGACGCTATGATCCCTATCGGCAGAGGTCAAAGAGAGCTTATCATTGGTGACAGACAGACTGGTAAAACAGCTATCGCGTTAGATACGATTTTAAATCAAAAGAATGTTCCAGAGGCAGATAGACCTATCTGCGTTTACGTATCTATCGGCCAAAGACAAGGTTCTGTTGCAAGAACAGTTAAGAAATTAGAAGATGCTGGTGCTATGGCTTACACAGTCGTAGTTCACGCAGGTTCTACAGATAGTTCTGCCTTACAGTTTTTAGCACCATATGCTGGCGTAGCAATCGCCGAATACTTTCTAGCTCAAGGCAAGCATGTTCTTTGTATTTATGATGACCTTACTAGACACGCTTGGGCCTACAGAGCGATGTCTCTTCTTTTAAGAAGACCACCAGGTCGTGAAGCTTATCCAGGTGATGTATTCTATATCCATTCAAGATTACTTGAAAGAGCTTGTAAACTTTCTGATGCTGAAGGAGCTGGTTCTATAACAGCTTTACCGATTATCGAAACACAGGCTGGTGACGTATCTGCTTATATTCCGACTAACGTAATTTCTATCACTGATGGACAGATCTTCTTAGATACTGGTCTATTTAACGCTGGGGTAAGACCAGCTATTAACGTAGGCCTATCTGTATCTAGAGTAGGTGGTGCTGCCCAGACTAAAGCTATGAAAAAAGTAGCTGGTAAACTCAGACTTGAACTCGCTCAGTTTAAGGAACTTGAAGCTTTCGCACAGTTCGCTTCAGACTTAGATCCAGCGACACAGAGACAGATCACTCGTGGTAGAAAATCAGTAAAAGTTCTAATTCAAGATGAATTCTCTCCACTTACGGTCGGCGAGGAAGTTTCTGTAATATTCGCTGCTGGACAAGGCATTCTTGACAGTATTGACGATACAAAAATCACCGAATTCAAGAAAGGCTGGTTTGAGTATTTCGCAGCTAATCATAAAACGCTTAAAGAGAAGCTTGATAGAGGAGATTCATGGGACGATGATATCGTTAAGGAACTTCTAGAAAGTCTTAATAAATTCAAAGAGAATCTCTTTCTCTAAGTGTTATAATATTTAGTCTTGTATAAAATTCAAGGTAATCAGTCATGTCTTCAATAAAACTATTAGATAAAAACGGTAAAGAAACTAAAAACACAGCGGATTTCGATTCTAGCCTGCTTAGTATAGAGCCTAATAAGCACTTAATATATTTAGCAGCAGTTAGACAGCAAGCGAACGAAAGAAGTGCTCATGCTAAGTGTAAAACTAGAGCAGAAGTACGTGGTGGTGGTGCTAAGCCTTGGAAGCAGAAAGGTACTGGTAGAGCAAGAGCTGGTAGCTCTAATTCACCTCTATGGAGAGGCGGCGGTGTCATGTTCGGACCTACTGGTAGAGAGAATTACACTAAGAATTTAAATAAAAAAGCTAGCAAGAAAGCCGTTCTATCTGCTCTTCTTGAGGTTATTAATAAAGGAAATTTAGTAGCATTAGAAACTCTAGAAGTCCAAGAAGGTAAAACTAAAGAGATGCTTCAGATCCTAACGACTTTAGGTCTTAATAACACAGGACTTTTAATCGTAGTCGGGACGAATGCCTTAAATTTAGATTTATTAAAAAGAGCTTCTAGAAATATCGCTAGAGTAAGATTAATTACTTCTGATCGTTTAAACGTAGTTGATATGCTTAAAGCAGAGAAAATTCTCATCACGAATGAAGCACTTAAGGAAGCTGAAGAGCGTTTCCAGATGTTTGTAGGAGCTGAGGCTAAGTAAGGAATTTAAATCATGGCATTAAAATCTAGTAAAGCAGTTTATATAATCAAAAGACCTATCATTACTGAAAAGTCTACTAATATGTCTGAAATGAGTAAATTTACTTTTGAAGTAGATGCTCATGCAAACAAATTTCAGATCAAAGAAGCTATCGAAGAGCTTTTCCCTGATGTTAAAGTGAAAAAAATAAATATCGCTAAAATGTTCGGTTCTTCAAGAAGAAGTGTTAAAGGCAGAACTAAGCCTAAAGATGGTAAGAAAGCTATTGTTACCATTGAAGGTGGTCATATTAAATATTTCCCTGAAGTTTAATTTCTCTGGGTGAGATGATATCAAGAAGCTCCCACCGGAGAATTCGAATCTTTTTTTAATAAAAACTCCTCTGCAAGCCTCGACAAAGCTTGAGCAATAAACTTAGCAGGATTTGTGAAAGGATTAGGGATAGAATCTAAGTCATTTCTCTGGACTTCATTTCTAGCATTAGATATTTGAGTGAATATTTTCGCAAGAGCATCAGAACCCATCTGCAAGTGAATTTCACCAGTTAAATCCCCAATAGCACCTACACCAAAGAAAACTCCAGAAAGCCAGTTAAAGAAGCGACCTTTCTCTAAATTCTGTAAACTAGCCCGATCTAAAACAAGACCAGTCATACCAACAATATCACCCACAATCTTACCTAGACCATGCATGCCTGTCGCATTGAGCAATAAACCAGTTAATGAGCCAGCGGCACCGATGAAGCCCATTACACCTTTTTGGTTATTTAATAAAACATCAGAAAATATAGATATCGTTTTTTTAAATGCAGAGCGTGATGTATCACTTAATATTTTAGAAATATCCCCACCAATCTCAGATGGAAGTTCTTTAATTCTTTCAAAAATCACTTTAAATGAATCTCCAAGTGAATTAAAGGGCTTACCTTTTTCTGGTTTTAATGATGAATTACTAGATTTTACCGCAGCATTATCTAATTCCATTAAGCCTGCATAGAGTCTGCGAGCAGAATATATCCACTTAATTGGTAAAAAAGCAAAAGGAATATCAACGGCATTAGCTAAAGCCATAAGACCTCTATTCTGCTTAAGACCAGTTAGTGAACCAAGTCCACAATTTAATAATAAAAAACTCCTATAGGCAGCCTGCCCAAGTAAGCTTCCAGCTTTATTTTCCTTAAGTTTAGAAAACTCAACCCCCATATTAAGCGCCGCAGTGGCTCCATTTAACCAGTTAGAAACTATCTTCCTGACTGGGCTATGGGCATCAGATACATTTAGTATGAAGTCAGCAATGGGATTTAAAGATTTATCTCTTAAAAAATTTTCAATAACATCAAGTCCAGTCTTGGGCTTGGGTGCTTTATCTTTTGTTTCAGCATTGGTAGATATTTCAGTCAGTGCTACTTGGCTCGTAGCCCCTCGCTCAGCTTCTAAAAAAAGCTGTGACTTTTTTTCATCCAGAGCTTGAGCTTCTGGCTTAGAATTTCGCTCAGGGGAAACTAAAGCGGTCTGACCACTAAACTGAGATCTATTTAGAGTAGGTGACTCTAAGTACATAAATTAATCAGTTAATTAGTTAACGACTTCGCGAATCCTACAAAATGCGTACAGACACTCTTTCATTTATACAATTATGTATTACAAATAGGGCTTTAGGCAATCTTGTAAATCTTTAATTTTTGTTAAAGGTTTACACAATAAGGCTGTTAACAAACGTGGGCGTGTAGCCAAACGAACAAGTTCAAGCTTCAGCTAGGGTTTTATGAATATCGGGAATAATATATAAATATGGATCTCTCTGCTTTTAAAGAACATATTCAGAATAATATTATTAGCCGCTGCGATAAAGCTCTAGAACACCTTAAAGAGACCAGAAAATGGCATGGTTATGTCAGCAAGGTAGTCGGACTTTTATTAGAAGCTCAACTCCCTGGATCTACTATAGGAGAGCTATGCAGCATAGTCACAGAAAATGGTGACAGTAAACTCTGTGAGGTAGTAGGTTTCAGGGGTACTACAGCATTAATGCTCTGCTTGGAGGACGGTAAAGGTATCAGCCAAGGATGCAGTGTCTATCCTAGCGGTCATACATTACAAGTCGGTCTTACAGAGGAATTACTAGGCAGGGTTATAGATGCGATAGGTGTACCAATGGATCACAAGCCAGTACCTGTTTACGAAGAATATAGAGACATAGAGCAACCCGCACCAGATTCTTTTGGCAGACCTAGAATTCACGACGTATTTTCTACTGGCGTAAGAGCGATAGATGGTCTTCTGACTTTAGGAGTAGGGCAGCGTATCGGACTTTTCGCTGGGTCTGGTGTAGGTAAAAGTACGACTATGGGAATGCTCGCTAGATACTGCTCTGCTGATATTAACGTGATCTGCCTAGTAGGGGAGCGTGGCCGTGAGGTACAGGATTTCCTAGAAGAAAGTTTAGGTGAAGAAGGACTAAAAAGATCAGTCTGCGTAATCGCTACAGGTGATAGACCTGCGATGATGCGTATGAAATGCTTATTTACAGCGACTACTATAGCTGAATATTTCAGAGATAAAGGTAAGAATGTACTACTCATGGTAGACAGTATGACCCGTACGGCGATGGCTGCAAGGGATGTAGGTCTAGCAGTAGGAGAGCCTCCTACGATGAAGGGATACACGCCTAGCGTATTTTCCATGATACCGAGAGTATTAGAAAGAGCAGGTAAATCACAGCTCGGTTCTATAACAGCAGTTTATGCAGTACTAGTAGAAGGTGATGACGTAAATGAGCCGATAGCCGATACCGTAAGGGGTGTACTCGATGGTCACATATGGCTTTCAAGGAGAATCGCAGAGCGAAATCATTTCCCTGCGATAGATGTACTCGGTAGTATAAGCAGGCTTTTTACAGAAATCACAGATGAGCAACATCAAGCCTCAGCGGCTAATATGCGTAACCTAATGTCTACCTACAAAGAGAATGAAGATTTGATTAATATCGGTGCTTATGAAAAAGGTTCAAATGCTAATATAGATAAATCAATAAGCCTGAAAGGAGAAATAGATAAATTTCTCAAACAGGGCAAGAAGGAAGCAACACCATTTCCTCAAACGGTACAGCATCTAAATTCGATAATGCGCTAAACCTAGCGAAACAGAATATTTTTACAAGTAGAATAAATAGCATTCTTAAAAGGCTTCTAGATATATTTTTAAGCCTTTCAGCTATTATCCTTTTCAGCCCATTACTGATATTAATTTTTCTATTCATTAAAAAAGATGGCAGTGGCTCAGCACTCTATATACACACTAGAGTAGGAAAAGATTTTAAAGAATTTCAGTGTTATAAATTCAGGACTATGGTCTTAAATGCAGACCCTAACAGGCTTGCGGAAAGTGCGGATGATGATCGCATAACTGCCATCGGAAAAATACTACGTAAAACTAGCTTAGACGAACTGCCGCAGATATTTAATGTACTTAAAGGTGAGATGAGCATAGTCGGTCCAAGACCTGCTCTGCCAGTGCAAGTAAAACATTTTTCAGAAAAAGAAAAGTTAAAACTAGCAGTAAAACCGGGCATTACAGGCTGGACACAAGTCAATGGCAGAAACTCCATTCCTTATGAAAAACGCATGGAGCTAGATACTTGGTATGCAGAGCATCATAATATAGTTCTGGATATATGGATTATTCTTAAAACCTTTAAGGTTCTGCTTTTTCCAGATAAAGGTATTTATGATCTTAATTCTAGTTCGCCAGTGGAATAAGAGTGTTGCGTAACAATCTCTAGTTTTCACCTTAAGTTCAACATTTTTTTTCAATACCGCTTAAAATATACTTCGATGCCTCTTCCTTTCTCATCTCCTGGACCTATACTATTTGACTTCGGTGTTACGCAGATTCGTTGGTATGGTTTAATGACGGCTCTCGGCTGCCTGACTGCCATTTATACTGGTTCTAATATCCTAAAGGAAAGAGGATTAAAGAATAACCTTAATGTCTCATTCGATGATTTTTCTAATTTCGCTTTAGTCGCGGTCGTTACTGGAATTATCGGTGCTAGAGCTTGGTTCGTCTTGTTAAATATAAGTTATTTTTGGGAACATCCTCTGGAATCTTATCAGATCTGGCTTGGTGGGCAGAGCATACAGGGTGGTCTTATTGGAGGAATCTTAGGCACTTGGGTTTACAGTTATTTTTTTCAGAGATCGAAAAAAAATTCTGAATTAAATTTAAGTGAAAACGCAGAAATTGGAGTTCCGCTACACGCCCACTACAGCTTGCAGCTAAGTGCCTTGGCGATTACAGCCCCACTCGGGCAGGCCATCGGTAGATGGGGAAACTTCTTTAACGAAGAGGCTTTTGGCTCAGTAACGAGTTTACCTTGGGCACTATATATCAGCCACACGGGTAAATATCACCATCCTACTTTTTTATATGAAATGATCTGGAACTTACTCAGCTTCACCATTTTAATAAACACTCACAAGAAACTAGAAAATAAACAGTGTATAGGATTATATTTTATACTTTATTCTCTAGGACGAGTTTTCATAGAACAGCTTCGCACTGATAGTTTATACATAGGACCAGTAAAAGCAGCTAGCCTTATATCTATCCTAGGGCTAGCCTTAGGGCTTGGCCTTTTTTGGCAGAAACGCAAAGCTCGTTAAATATTTTCAGAGGGCTTCTACCCAAACCAGCTTCCTGAAAATCCTGAAGATTAGTTTCTACCCATTCTAAGAAATTTTTCTTAAAATCAGTCCTTAAAGTTATTCCAAAATCAGTATTATATTTTTCTTCTGGAGGCTGCTCTATTTTTTGATCATATTCTTCTTCCTGCCTAAATTCTTCATCAGCTATATCCAACACAAAAGTAGCTGTTTCAGCGATGTCCCAATATGGCTCCTGTTTCTTATTCATTTTAAACATATTAAGATGAAGGTCATAAAAACCCGCGAGATTATCATACACCATTATCCTGCCACTCTCTGGGACTGTAGTTTTAGTCAATATTGAAAAAAGCTCTCTACTCCACGCTGGTTGTTCCATATTACGAGGTACAGCATGTAATGCTCGCAAATCGTTATCATCGCCATCGCCCCAATCATCCAGACTACTAATTCTTAAACTAGTTTGAAGTATTTCTAAAAGTATTTTTAATTGATTAGAAACATATGAATTAGCTTGTTGAGAATCTGCCGCTTGAGCCTGAATCGATGACTGCTTTTGCTGTTTACACAAAAGATCTAAATCCTTAAATATCAGCATCTTGTCACCTAATGCCATTTCCATTGTTAATAAAAAATCAGCTTCTTCCTTAAGTTTTTTAAAATTTGCGGAGCTATCATCTTTAACTAAAGCCTCAGCAGCCTTAGTCATACGAATAAAAATAGCCTGAGCTATCTGTGCAAGATCTTGACTATTTGAGGAATCAATAGAGCTAATAGCATTACTTTTTACAATACTTAAGACTCCTCCAGTTCTTCGTAGCGGAAAGATAATAATATTACCAATATCTGAAGTTTTATCAACCACGAGAACTAGTATAGCGGATTCTAAACGGGTTTAGAATTTTATCTGTAGCTGCCTCCAAAGCAAGAGTATTTAAATATGGATAACGAGTTTTTTTAAATTTCGTTGGTGGGTCCTCCATAATCGGAGAACCCTGTAAAAGCTCTTCTAACTCCTTTGCAAAATCCTTTCTTAAAGTTATGCTACGTTGCTCAGAACATAGCCCCCCAAGCCCTTCATAGTTACTTGGAGCATCACCTCTCCTTCTTAAATCATTCCAAAGGCTTGAAAACGGGTCATAGGATTCTGGCTCCTTATAATCTTTTTCTAATTTAAAATGAGCATCTGCCACTCTTAATATTCTTATCAAAAGGTCCCGTAAAGGATTCTTCCTGCTTTCTCTATCAAACCGCATTGAATCCAAATGAGGTTCTAATAATTCCGCTAAACTATGATTAACATCTGGAACGATACCCCCTCCAGGATAGTGAATACGAGTCTTTTCTAAAAGTTCTACCAAGCGTTCACAAAACATTTCC
Source organism: Vampirovibriophyceae bacterium (assembly GCA_049314535.1). GTDB lineage: Bacteria > Cyanobacteriota > Vampirovibrionia > LMEP-6097 > LMEP-6097 > LMEP-6097. The sequence continues at coordinate 15,326 of JBMOEX010000039.1, forward strand.
ATAGTGCCTTGCTTAGCAGAAGCGGCTTGTAGTATGGCGCGCGGTGGCTTTACTGTCGTTATATTATTCTCTTTAGCTATTTGTCCAGTTCCCTCTAAAGCTACTGCGTCAAATAAAGATCCAAAAAGTTCATTTACGGCACCTAGTGTTTGTCGTGTTAAATTTAGTGGTCTTGTTTGATTAAAGATTTCCTGAGCTTCAATAATTATTAATAGTTTCTTCTCAACACTTAAGCTTTTAATAGCAGGATGGCCTAGAAACTCATTTCCGACACTTTCTAAACGCTCGTTTAATAGCAATAGCGACAGGCAAGCAAATTTCTTTAATTGATTTATTATATTAGCAGATAAACTCTTTGCATTGGGGACTGGATTAAAACCACGTCTATGAAATTGACTATTCAGAACTTGAGGATTTGTGGCATTGGTTAAACTTTGCACCATGACACGACTTAAGATAACAGGTGCGCCAAGAAAAGTCAATATGCATTCCTGGGGTTAATGAAAATTTTCTTTTTAATAAAAAACTTTCATTAAGGTCAGCCCCTCTGGGGCTTCAGCTTTAGCCTTCAGAGACCACTGCACAACTTCATTCTCTGCGTTTTCACTATTATAAGAAAAATTCGGCTCCAATTTACTTACATCCTCACCTTTCGCGGCTAACTTACCTACATAAATTATTTCCCCGACTATGCGCCTGACCATATTTTTCAAGAAACGATTCGAACGAATATAATATTTAAAGCAGATGCCACTCTCCTGAACCATTTCAGATTTCATAACATTACAGACTGGATTTTTAGCATAGCTTTCAGCTCTATAATAAGCACTAAAATCATGCTCACCTAAAAACTTTTGAGCATAAGCTTGCATCGCATTAAAATCTAAAGATTCTTTCACCCAAAGCAAACTATCCAAACGCAGTACTGGTCTATGTTTCCGAATAAATATTTTATACACATACTCTCTTGCGGTAGCAGAGAACCTTGCATTAAAATCATCTGCTACAGGCTCGATTTTTACTACTGCCATATCATCAGGTAAAATACCATTTAAACCGATTAAAATTTTATCGGGATTCGATAAAACCAGCTCCGAGAAGGAATTTAAGTGAAAATTTACCACTTGCCCGATAGCATGAACACCAGCGTCTGTGCGGCTAGAAAAATTAGTCGCGATATTTGAGCGAAAATAGGTACTTAAAGCTTTGTCTAATTCACCCTGAACAGTCCTTTGGGACTGCTTTACATTCTGAATCTGCGAACCAGAAAAGCCTTCACCATTATATTCAAGAATTAACTTAAAATTAGACAATTACTCTGCGTTAGCAACTACTACAACTAAAGCTGGGCGAATGACTTTTCCTTGCAGCTCATAACCAGCCTTAATAACTTCAAGGATAGTACCTTCTGGATGTTCCTCTGAAGGCACACTCGTAACAGCCTCATGTAAAGCTGGGTCAAAAAGCACATCAGTTTTAACCTCAGCTATCCCAATTGCCTGCAAAGACATCTGAAACTGCATCTTAAGCATATCAAAGCTCTTAAGAATCTCCTCAAAAGCAGTCTCCATCTTTATACTCTTCTTAGCGAAATCAAAATTATCAATAGCTGGCAGTATAGCCTCAATCGTCGACTGGGCACCATATTTACGTAAATCATCTTTATCTTTCTGAAAACGCTTCAGCATATTCTGCTGATCGGCCCATAATCTTTTATAGCTTTCATCAAGCTCTCCAAACTCTTTTTTTAATTTTTCATATTTAGCGAGTAAACTAAGATCTGTAGAGGAATCAAAGCTCGCCGGAGTGTCCTTCTCACTTGAAGGTGAAGACTGCTTCTGAGTCACTTCTTCAGATAACTCAAAAGAATCTATACTAGGATCTTGATTCAAACTGTCTTTCATATATTCTCTCATCTCAGCATCTTTAAGCATTTCCTGATTTAATTTCCGCTTTAATTCATCAGCATTGTTCTTTTTAACACCTATAAATTCATCGGACATAGAAATTTACCCTTGGGCTTTTTATCATTTTAGCAAGTTTGAGCTAATCAATCTTTTCAAGTTCTCTATAGCCTTAGGAAAATAATTATACCTAATAGATTTTTCGTTTGAAAAGCTTATAAAAGCTTTATTTAAAGCGAGAAAAGTGTTTATAGTTTCTGCATCATTATTAAAAATCAGACTCATCTCTGGAAGATAGTTTAAAAGACGCTCAGATGAATTAATAAGCGGTAGCATCCCCTCATCAGTCTTATCCATAGCGATTTTCAGTAAATTATAAAAAACGAAAATTTCAAGCGAAAAATCTCCATTAAAATCATTAAAGACTGATTTTAGTTTTTCCTCTGAAAGTAACTCTACTATAAAATCCAAAACTGAATCTAGACTAGTATCTTTAGCTTTATTATCTATCTTATTATTAAACACACTACTAAAACGTTTATTCACAGGGATCTCCAGGAAATCTAATAAAATTTCCTGGGTAGCAGTATCTGAAAAGAACTCAGACATATCAAAAATCTTAAAAGATTCTGGATAAATACGCTCTAACTGAGCAGCTTTTAAATAATAATCATCCCAGAAGCAAGCAAGAGCAGCTTCTTTTCCCAAATCATATTTAGGAAAAGAGTTCCCGAGTATATCATTCTTTAAATATAATCCCTGAGCGAAACACTGATGATCAGCACTAGACCAAAAGTTAAAATTCTTCTGATTATTCATCCATGACTTTACAGTCTCAGCCTTATCTCGCCTTAAGCAGACCACACGAATATCAGTATTCGCAGAAAATAGGTACTCTTGCTCAGATCGAAGTTCTACATTTTCGGCGCTATTGCTCTTTAGTAAAGGTTCTATGTAATTTAATAAAGAAAAATTAACTTCACCTACATTAGGATAGTCTATGGTAGATGTTTGACTGAGCTTCGCCAATAAAGAATTTAAGCTTGCAGAGTCAAAAACCCAAGGCAATAAAACGCTTTCATGCAGAGTGTTAATTTTCTGCAAATTAAGAAAAGTCATCAACTCTTGAGTACCACAACGTCCTGTACCTATACCAAGCACCACCATGGGACTGCTAGCAATCTTCAATTCCTGCATTTTCGTCGTCCTCCTCAGCCTTAAACTTATACGTTTGGTAGCACTTCTTTAAAGACTGATTTCATGCAGCTTATAAACAGGGCCTTCCGTGCAGACTCTAGAATAATTTTTATCTCTCTCAAAACCCTCATTATAATTACATACACAAGCAAGACAAGCACCAACCCCACAACCCATACGCTCTTCAAGGGACATATAAGCCAGCTTATTTGAGCTAATCCTAGACTGCAAAGCTTTTAGCATTGACTTAGGTCCACAGCTATACATAACATCATAGGACGGCTCCCAATCTACAATTTCTGCGTTTTCGTCGTCCTCATGATCCTCATGTAAGCTTGATGAATCAAGCTTGTATTTCTGCTTGCTCGGATATGAGCCACTTACATGGCTCGCATCCTCGGCATCGCTAGAAATTACCCGTACACTGCGGTCATTCGTCCTCCTCAGCCTTGAAACTGCACGTTGTGCAGTGGTCTCTTCAGTTTCTGTGTTTTCTATTTCTGCAAGTGCATCTGTCACAAAGCCTTTCATGCCATAACTACCATCTACAGTCGTTA
>JBMOEX010000040.1:0-18782 GCA_049314535.1 Vampirovibriophyceae bacterium
GCCTTCTTAGGCAAAGGGAGAAAGCATGATCTTCTTATGCTTCTCATAGACAGCCACTTCTGTAATATTAAACTCTTTTAAAATCGCTTCAAGTTTATCATAATTTTTACCTAAATCATGTGCTGCATGAGCATCACTAGCAATAGTAAAGCTAATGCCCTTGTCTTTAGCCATTTTAATTAAATCAAAATGCGGATACTGCTCCCCAATAGGCTTACGATAACCAGCTGTGCTAATTTCCATGGATACATCCGCGGATTTAATAATATCTAAAGTCTCACTATATAAATCTGTTAAATCCTTAGTCGGAAAGAATTTAAAAATTTTAATTAAATCCAAATGAGCAAGTGAGTCTACTAGACCAGACTTCGCTGTTTCTTGAATTAATCGATAATATTCAATATATAAATCATCAATATTATATTTATCGTACTCACTGATGTAATGAGGATGATCAAAAGGAAAATCAAATACAAAGTGAACTGAACCTAAAATAAAATCTAAGTCATCGTAGTGTTTTTCTGTCCATAATTTACCCTCAGTACTAGTTTCAGGGTCATTATCCAACTCTATACCAGCACGCAACTTAAGATCTGGATTGCGTTCCTGAAGCCTCTTAATTTCATCAAAATCAACTCCAGCTTTATATCTATCATGATCAGTCAGAGCTACATCGGTCAGACCTATAGCCCTAGCCCTATCTGCCCAAGGCTGTAAAACTTCTTCTCTATAATGAAGATCGTCTCTGTGAGCCTGAGGATGGTTATGGTAATCAAACTTTAGCATGATAGTCTTCTTGAACCAGAAGTTCTGCATCTGGAATCAGTTTTAGAATATCTTTTAAACGAATTATAGGAGTGTAATGAATACCAAGATCAAACATTCTTGATTCCACTGCTTTAGAAATATCTACAAGCCCTATAACTTGAATTATCTGAGCATCAGCTTCTTCACTAACTTTTCTAATTAATTTCACCAAAGTATCTGAATCTCTAACCTGATCCTGAACTAGACATATCTTAGCTCCCTGTTTTAAAGGACCTTCTATCCATTTAGAAAAACCAAACTGCCTTGGCTGATTTCTGACATAAAATGATGTTATTTCTTGCCCTCTAATATAAGCAAGTAGAGCTGTGGTAGATGGTAGAGAATAAGTTATAGAAGAATTAGAGCCGATAGCTTCAACTTGATCTTGCAGATTATGCAGAATTGCCATACTTGCAAGAAATAATCCCTCTGCTGATAAAGTCACCTCTTTAACATCTAAGGCGATATCAGCAATTTGACCATTAGTTAATATATTATCCCTGCGGAATATAGCACTTTGAGCTAATTTTTCAAGCAACTTCTGCTTGACCTCTTCAAATCTCATTGAGATTAACTTAGTGTCAAGTCTAAAATCTTGGCTAGCTGAACTATCTGGATTATCCATTAAAAGAAAATTGTAGCAGATTCATACTAAATCAAGAATCATCAGCTATTTCATTAATACTAATTATACACATTTCAAACAAAAAGTAATACAATTTAATATGGATGAAAATAAAGTAGGCACCTAATTCTAAGGTGACCTAATTTGGATTGAAAACAATTGAGCTTAACAGCGACGATTCCACAAACTCAACACCCATTAACCAGCATGGAGTACAGCTCGGCTAGTGATCTTTTGCATGCAATGCAGCAGAGCTCGGTTGATAATGCAGCTCCAAATGAAAATAAAATACAAAATGATATAAAAAAAATAAAAGAGACAATTCAGGAAAAAAGATTGCAATTAAGATCTGTCAGTAACCCAGATGGTGATTGGTCTAAAACTGATAGACTCAAGAAATTTGCAACTAGGATAGATAGATTCTTAAGCTCAAGACCAGCTATTTATAATGCCATAGTAACTGCTCTTGGCGACGATTTAGCCGCAACTATGGCTGGCTTACTCCGCAATGTCTCAGAAGGTGTTTTAAATTTTGCAAATGCCTCAGAGGAAGCCTTTAAGGGTTTACTGAAATTTGTCCTAAATATTTCTAGTATAAGTGTTACTGAAAGTATTATTAGAACTGCGGCGAAATTCATATTACCTGAACACATGCACGATGATGCAAGAAATATTATGCGCTTACCCCTTAAAAGCCTTTCAGGCAAAGAGCTTATAGATGGAGAACTTCAAGATATCCTAACAACTGCTCCAAGAGAGCATTGTAATAATTTTGAATTATTGGAAGGCTCCAGTAAAGAGAAGAGAGCAATGGAACTTTTCAAAGCAAATGAAGCTTTAAATTTTGCACAAACTTTCAATCCTAGTCAAGATGAGATGAAAAAAATAGAGAAATTCCAACTACTAGTCAGGTTCTTTGAAAGTGGTATTAAAGGTAGCCTCTGGGCATCTATTCCGTTCTTAAACCGCCTATTTAGAACTCATATATTAAAAGCAGAAGGCTTCACTGGTCTAAAAGGGGTTCAGGAAACAGAAAAGCATACGATGAACCCACTACAAAAAATAGCAGTAGGAATGTCTCTTGGTTTTGGATTTATTTTCCAAGGAGTAGTAATAGCTTTAAATAAAATGAGTAAGAATGGTAACAAATTTGCGAGCTGGATTATTAATAATACAGGCTTCTCACAAGGACTATTTCCAACTAAATTAGCAATATATTGCAATCAAGGACTAGCCTATGATGCCTCACGCCTTGCTAACTCACAAGGAAAAGCAGAAATCTTTGAAAGCGGCTTAATAACATCATTATTTACTCCTATCTTATATTTTGGTGATATATTCACTCGCTTTATTGGTAATATGGCTGATAAAAATTTAGCAGAGAAATATGGTATCCAAGAAGGTATATTAGTCAAAAAAGATCCTAATGCAAAAGGACTATTAGCTGCTTTCAATAAATACTGCCCTCCTGAAATCAATCACGGAGAGATGATACCTAAAACAGATCATGATCCAAACCTTAAACGTGATGCTAAATTAGCTCATGCTGGTATGACTGGCGCGAAGATATTCTTACACTCTCTAATTGTCTTTGCTACGAGAATATTTATCAATAAAGAGACTAAATCCTTCGCTAAGAGTCATGCTTAGCTTTATGGAACATAAAACCAGCTTGAGCTAAATCATAAATCCATTCATCAAATAAAAACTGATCTACTCTAGATTCACCATACTCACAAACAGCAGTATTAAGAGCCTTCTGTAGTAAATTAGCTTGACCTAGACCACTATTAAGTTCTATAACAGCTAAATCTAAATCAATATCCTTTTCTATACGACTAGAATTTTTAGCTTTTACCTCTTTAATTAAGCTTTCTAATTTACTTAAAGACTCAGCCTGAGACTTACCTGAGCAGAGAATGACTTTTTCACCTTTAAAATTATAATAATAATTAAGCCCACCAAAGCAATTCTCTTCACAGATAACTTTAAAATTTTTCAAATCACTGTTAATCCACTCTTCGCTATCGACCTCAGGAGCAGCAGATTCGGAATTCTGTGAAAATTCTCGACTAACATAAAGATATGGAATATAGTCAAAGAGACCATTTAGCATAAATACATTACTAAAATCACCATCTAAGTTATATACTTTTATCTCATTTTTCCGAGCATATTCTTTAGCATGCTCTGGAATTGCTTTTTTAAGTATATTTTCTCCATAATGGTCTAGAAGAATCTGTAATTTATTAGCAAAGTATGGAGGCATAATAAGTATAGGCTCACCATAAAACAGTTTCGCCCCCTGACCAGCATTCACTGTTACTTTGCCAGCATTCACTGAAAATAAATATCCCTTAACGCCAGTTAAACTCTGAAAACTACGCATCGCAAAGAAAAGTTCAGGAGCAGGATATTCAGTATTAATTACTAGACCTGTCTCTAAAAAGCTATCCACTAGCTGTTCATAGAAAGCTTCTTGAATAAAGGCTTTAGCATTATTTGGAACAAATTCCTGCATCACCACATCATCCGTGCTTGAATAATCTAAAATAAAATCCAAGATTCTCTCTTTATCTGTGTGAATATTAAGCCTATCACTGATACCCCTTCCACCAGATTCTTTACTAGATTTCAAAAGCCATTCATCTAAGTGTCCTGCATTTAAACGAGCTAGTTCTTCGTTAATATACAGCGATAATTCTGTTTTAGTTTTAAAACGATTCTGCTTAAAGTTAATCTGAATCAAAGAATTAATTTGTGCTTTCTCTAAAATCGAAGCAAGCTCAGTCTTAGCATACATTTGACGCATATTAAGATATGACCAAACTTCTGGAACTTCTATCTCTTGGGTAAACCCACTTATATACTGTGAGTGAGTATGAGCTGACATCGTAATATCTGGATCTGGCAGTCCAGGTAACGGCTCTAGCAATATTACTGCATGCACAAAGCCATATTCATTTAACTTAAATTTTTCGTGTGAATTTTCAAATGGTGAAATGAACTCAATACCTTTATTAAATAGTTCTTCTACTTTAAATGAAGTATAGAGCTGCCTAATTTTCCCTTCTTCAGTAAGATATGGCGTAAAAGCAGCAATCGTAGTAAAAGTACCACGATTAAGAGTATCTGCTTTAGCCTCTCTAAATACTGGAGACCTCAGAACCAAAGGCAAGTCCCAAGAGTGTTTCCCTGGACTACTAATACCTGCTATATAAACAATCTTATGCTGAGCTGAATTTAAGCCAAATAGCAAATCAGCTCTAGCACTATCACCTTTAATAATTACTGGTAGGGGGTGTCTATCATGATAATTCCTAACAAAATTTCTTAAAGCCCGCATGCAGTCCCAGAAACGCTCTTCTATACAGATAGTCTGATGTTGATAACCAATTGGTATCAAACCATTTTCATAATCACCAATTAATAAATCTCTATAAGTTTGAGAAGTCTCCTGCAGAACAGTATATTCTGAAACCAGCTTCCACAAAAGCTTATAAATATTAGTACCACTAGCAGCACTAAACTTAAACATTTTCTCTCTGAGCTTATTTGACAAATAATATTCATTATCAAAGCCATAAACCTCACCAGCAGAAAGTCTATGAAAAGCATAAGGAGGATAATCCTCTTCATGAATATTTAGATATTGGTCAAAGAAAATCCCTAACTGATTAATCATCAAATTATGATCAGCGACCGAAATACTAAGAGTAATTAAAAAATTATAATATGCTAACTCGACAAAAGAAGTAGCTATCTCCAAACCTGGATCTCCTAGCTTAGCTTTCAAGGCATCAGCTAATTTAGCAAATATACCTTTACTGCCTTGATGATCTCCAAAAATATTAATAAATCCAACCTTAGCTTCAGATTCATTTTGAGCAAGACTAAAACTAGAACAAAGGGTTAAAACTTCAGGAACAAAGCCAGAGAGATATTTAGAAAAAACTTCCATCAAAGCAAGTAGTTTAGCTGCTTGACTGATCTTAGTTTTCAATTCTGCATGAGAACTAATAAGCTCTAAATACTCAGCACAATATTGAGGAATCAGATTCGTAATATGATGAACTTCTCTATACTCACTTAATTCTTCTTTAAAATTATTCAGTGCCTCTATTTTATAAATTCTAAAAGCATTTTCCTGCTTAGCTTTCGCTCTTAAATCTATATTCTTGAAAGCATCAGTACTGATTAGATCAGCTTCTTTCGTAGAGCCAGCCTGCTTAACGATTCGACTACTATTTTCTATAAATATAGGCTCCTCATTTTGCACATATAGCTTAAGAATTCTCTCATTAAAATCTTTAAATAATGAACTTACATAACTAATATTTTCTTTGCTCTCACCATTTAGAACCCAACGCCCACCTAAGATTAACCATTGTTCGAAACTTAAGTTATGATTCCAGTAATCGTCATCGGTTAGACGAGCATCTTTCATTCCCTCTAACTTACTTAAAGTACAAATAGTATGTTCATATCTTTCTAAAACCCTCATAGAGACCGAACTCTTTTTCGCTGATTGATATTTCTGTTTTAGAAGATCTTTCTTTAAATCTATATATTTTTTAGTTTCATTAAAGAAACTCTCATAAATTTCAGCTTCACTCTCGTCAAGCGACTTCTGTAGCATAAACTTAATATGTAATTTCGCGAAAGTTCCTTCCTCATCCACTTCCTCTGCCCATTTATCATATATACTTTGAGCTACCATATGGCTAGCTACAGTACCACCAAGTGCAAGCCATTCTTTGGTCGAATCATAGTCAAGAAAAGGCTTCTTAGCCTGTTGAGGGTTGTCAACTAATATCATTAATGAATCTAGATTACGCATCTTCATTAGTGTGCGTAATCTTACTAAATTAGTTAAAAGGCTAATCAATTCAGTATGATCAGAATTAAGCTGAATAATATCTACGCCTTGATAGGCTAAGAGAGGGTTTTTATAAAAACCTTTCTTATAAGTCTCTAAATACTTAATCTCAGGACTGATTTCACGCAATTTAATCAAAAGCTGAGCCGCATTACTTTCATCAGTCTTCTCTAAATTACGCTTAATCAAAGGCCATTTTTCTATCTGAGAGCCATAAGTCATCAATGAAGCAATAATCTGTTCACGATTAAGTGGCTGCTCTAGTTTTATTAATTCGAGAGATAGCTTATCTAAAGCATCATCCGCAATGTTTTTAAACTCACCAGACATAAAAACATCTGGATCTACATAAGGATCAAAAACTTTTATCTCTCTAGGAAGCTCATGATTACTGATCTGTTCATGATAGAAAGATTCTATTTCTGCAAGCGAAGTGTTTTTAATAAAACGCTTCTGTTTTAATAAAAGAGCCATTAAATATTGATTAGCATTTTCTCTTTCATCAGAAACATTACCTTTATAAGAAGCATTTAAGGCAATTATAATGTCCTGATAAGCTTTTACTGTGCCATTTCTTAAATTAGCTGCATCTATAGCTTTATTCATCAGCTCTATTCTTTGGAATATACCAGTCTCATTAATAATCCTCGAATATTTTATTAGCTCAACGAAAAAAGCCCCCTGCTTATGTTCTGGCTTATTATCATTCAAAGCATGAAGAATAAATAAAGGTTCTTTGGTAATACAATAGCCTGTAGATGCCATAGTCCCGTGTTCCATAATATGGATGCCGACTTTAGCATTATCTCTTGAATTAATAGTGTCTCTTACTTGATAACCATCTATATCAAAGCTCTGGAAAACTCCCTGAAAACTAATCGCTTTAGAATACTGTATAGCTCTACAGGTATTTTCTATAACCTTCGCAGAACCAGCACTAGAACTAGAATCAAAGAAGGAGTTTTCAGTTTCACTCACGAGATCTATATAGTTTTTACCAATATTAAGAGATTCCCTGTCATCTGCTCCTAATATACGTCCCATTAAATTAGTTACAGAAGAAACAACATTTCTACCAAAGTCAATCCTAGATGGAGCTACAGTGAAATTAAAATAGTAATCAGCAGGGATAGAGCGATCTGTCTCTACTACAACCCTCTCAATATCAGCTCCTAAGAGTAACTCTTTATAAACACTTGAATCGAAATACCTAAATTTAGTTTCAATAAACTCTTTAGTAAATTTATAATCTATCTCACCTTTAAGAAAATTACTATATTCGCTAACTCTAGTACTAGCAGTTAATTCCAGATTATTCTTTAGCTGAAAATACCTTTCTTTACAGTAAGTGAAATGATCTTCGCTTTGGTGTTTAATTAAAGCTAAGCTAGCAGTATCTTTTTCCGCGTCTCTATAAGTAGATAAGATTTCTAGAATTACAGAAAATTTATCCGCTTTAGTTTTTAAAATTTGAATATCTAAATCATCCTGTAACTGATAAAGATCAAAAATTAATTCAGCAGCATTTAATATAAGGTCTTTATAATATGTTTTTCTAGCCAAGACTAGCTCATAGCTTAGCTTCTGAGCTGAGGCGTAAGTAGAAATTTCATCTTTAAGTAATTTAATAAAATCGTCTATTAATGGACCAAATAAAGTCGTTTCTAATTGATAATGAAATACCTTGTTAATAGCACTAGCATTCTTTATAGCAGTGTAAAGCCCCTCAGCAAGACTAATAGCTAAATCTTTAGCATTCTGCCATTTAATGCTCGGCGTACCAGTCTCAGGATCAGTAACTATAGAGATGGAAGCATTCTCAAAAAAAGAATCAACCATATCAGCTACATGAATAAAATCCTGAGTTACAAAAGTATAAGGAATAGCTAAAACTCTCTGCTTAAAAGAGTTTTCATCATTCTCAACATAAAGATTCTTACCTAGTAAAATCCTTGCAATAATATGCCCTGATCTTTCTGAAAGTCTTTGCACATAAACGACAGATTTTTTATTAATAGCTGGTGTTTTTTCTGCAAGCTCAATAAGATCAAATATTTTCAAATGTAAATTTTTATCAAAATTACTCAAAGCTTCAACTAATTTCATATGAGAACTTCTTTGTTTAATATGCTCGTAGATAAAGTCAGTGAGAGTATCAGAAAATTCTTGAATGAATTTTTTAAGCTGGTTAACAGCTTTCAGTATCCTCGCTCGTGGAATTTCACTCTGCTTTAGAATAAAACTTAAATCATCAAGAATAATATTTAAATCTAATTTAGCCGTAGCAAAATATTCTTCTTTCTGAGACAAAGATACAGAATTTTCATTTTTCAAAGCATCTTTAAATTCATCGCTTAACTTAATATAGAATTGATAAATCTCTTTACTAATAATAGTTAATTTCTCTGTAATTAATTTAGAACTCTTCAGTATTCCAGCATTAATTAAAATAGGTCCCTGTTCATGAGCGACTCTCGAACCACGCTGAGCAATTAAATCAGAACCTAAATGCTTAAGAGCTTTCTCTAAAACCTTATAATAGGTCTTCGCCCTCTCTTCACTGTAAGTATCATTAAGGCTGTTAAATAAGTCAACGGAGGCCATCCCAGAAAAAGGGTCATCAAGATGCTTTGCATAAAGTGCTTCCAATGTTTCTATGTCATAAGCCTGTGCACCTGTTAAGGAACGGTTTCTAAGAAGCTGCACTAAAGTAAATTCCTCTATCTCAGTTAAACTCTGTTTATTTTTTTTATTTTTTAAAACTATCTCTATAAAATTACTTAAATGAGCTCCTGCATCATAATACTTAGTAGTCTTCTTATCTGCTTCAAAAAAATTTAAAAGCTTCTTTAAATCACTTTCATTTATCTTAGAAATAAAATCATAAAATTTACTATAAAGGAAATCCTGCTCCTTAGATTTTCTCAAGCTTGCATAATAAAAAGCATACAGATAGAGAGGAGAAAACTCTGCTTTAATCTCACTATCTATATGCAGGATATTTGTTTGCGAATCATAGAAAAGAATATGATGTAGACGTTCTGAAATTCTAATGTCTACCGAAGAATCTAAAGTTTTGAAAAATATACTAAGCTCTGGAGAGTTTCTTAAAAACTCGTTTAAATCTTTAGTGAAACTAGCATCTAAGCTCCTAGAGCGAATTTTTCCCGTTATGATCTCTAAATTATAATCTTTAAAAGCATTACCAAGACTCGGCTCCCAATGAGTAAAACCTCGATCTATTAATGATTCTTTGGTGAAGATATAAAGCTCTATCATGCAATTAAGACAAAGAACCTACGGAAATTTCTACCAAGTAAGCTTATTTTCCTTCGCTTCTTAAATAGATTGTACTTCTAGAATGAGGAGAAGTAAAGCAAGAGACTTATTTTGAAGCCAGATGATATATCCATTTCCTAGAATTCCAGGGTCTTAATCACTCTCTGATTCTCAGCCTCAGTCCCTATCGTCATGCGAATCGCATAATTAGAGGTGGCTTTAGATCTTCTGAGTATGATGCCTTTGGAGAAAAGGTATTCCATGACTGCTCCAGTGATATCTTTTGCTCTGACCTCTTTATCTAGATGCTCATAGATAGCTAATTTCTTCTGCTCATCTAAATTTTCTGGAATTTCAAACAAAATGAAATTAGTATAACTTTTGTAAACCTTAAAACCAAGCTCTGAAAGAGCTTTTTCTACTTTAGGGCGTTCATTGTTATTATTATCAATAATCTTTTTAAAATGTTCGCTATCACGTATCGCAGCTTTAGCTGCTTTTAAGCTTGGTTTAGCACAGAGAAACGGCGTATTATATTTTAGATAGATGTTTTTTAATTCTTGATGCATTAGAGCGTAGCCTACTCTGTAACCAGCTAAGGCATAGGCTTTCGAGAAAGTGTAACCGATAACCATCTGTGGATATTTATGGATGATTTTAGTCGCCTCGAAAGTCTCTCTGTTAGTGAACTCTATGTAAGCATGATCTATAAAAAGTATGATATTTTTTTCTTCACAGATTTTCGCTACGTCCTCTATTTCATTAAGGCTAAGAATATTTCCAGTGGGGTTATTTGGAGTACAGAGAAACATTACTTTAACTTTAGAATCTGTCTCTGTTTCATATTTATCTATGTCTGCTGCAAGATTCTTAACGCAGGGCTGGAAGTCTTTTTCATCTCTGCCTAAATCTAAAACTTTTGCTCCCATCTTTAAAGTGCAGAAACTGTAAAAATCAAAGGTCGGACTGAAATTAATGACACTATCACCAGCTTGGATTGAAAGACAGAGAATATGCTCAATGACTTTATCCATGCCATTACCAATAACGAAGCCAAGTTTATCTATATGTGGCGTAGAATCTTTAAAATCATCAATGAGTGCATCCATTAACTCTTCGCAGTTAGGCTCATCATAATAATTTGAGCTAAGTAAGGCTTCTTGAGCAGCCTCTAAGGCTTTAGGACTAGCACCTATAGTACTTTCATTACCAGCAAGGCGAAGTATTTCTTCTCGCTTAAAGCCATATTTCGTCATTAATTCCTCAAAAGTTACTCCCGCTGCGTAGCTGTTTGCACTTGAAAGCCATGGATTTAATTTATAATTATTATTCATCTTTTCATAGAATTAGCCATTTAAAGCTAATTGAGGGGCCTGTGCTAAATTATAGCCTTCTTGATAAATTTATTTAAGCTATGGCGAGGCTGTAATAATAATTTCGATTAATTTTATTTCTGTAAATATGCGGGATTGATATTTTCTTTATTTTTATTCTTGGTGTTTGTAGATCATTTAGCCGATATAGAATATTGTGACTAGTAAAACAGTCACAATAGAGGAGTTAATTATGGCAACAATAGGTAATACTTTTAGCGCTTCTGGGTCTCAGTCCTTGGCTGCGATTAAACCACCAGTTGTAGAATCTGCTAATGATGGTGATTCTGATGATGGAGTTGCTACTGCTACTGCTATTGCTACACCACCACCAGCAGCTCTTGCTGTTAAGCCATCAATTGTAGATGATTATGCTTAAATAATAAGGACGTTTTTCAAGTCTAAAGAAAAGAGCTAGAATTAAAAGGTTATTAGATGATAATCCGTGAAGAAACTCTTAAATAGTTTAAAGAAATTTCTTAAACCTAAGCAGGTTCTAGATAAGCCCGAAGATTTACATCTTTATGATACTGATGCTACTGCATTGTTTAAGAATAAGCCGAGATTGGTTTTAATTCCTTATGACACGAAAGAAGTTTCTAAAATTATTTTAGAGATTATTTCTTATAATGAGAAACTTAAAAATCCTAAAGAAAAACTTAGCTTCGTCGCTAGAGGAGCAGGTACTGGTTTATCTGGTGGGGCGATAGCTGCTGAAAACTCTGTCCTGATTTCACTTGCGATGTTAAGTAAATTGATTTTTGTTGATTACGAAAATCGTGTGGCTTTAGTTGAATCTGGTTATGTAAATGCTACTTTAAATAAAGCTTTATTGGGTACGGGTTTGCACTTCGCTCCAGACCCTTCTAGCCAACTCGCTTGTACCATAGGTGGAAATATCGCAGAAAATGCTGGTGGTATTCACTGCTATAAATATGGTGTTACTGCTGATCACGTGCTTGGTATGGAGATAGTTCTACCTAATGGTGAAATTCAGTATGTAGGTTCTTTAGTTTCTGAATTTACTAAAAATGGCACTGCTCAAGAACGTGTAAGTTCAAATCTGAAATTCAAAAAGACATTATCTGATTTAGATGTCACAGGTTTATTTATTGGTACTGAAGGAACTTTTGGGATAGTAACTAAAGCTTTACTGAAACTTACGCCTAACCAAGAGGCTTTTATCACGATTCAGGTATCTTTCTCTTCTACTCTTACTTGTGCAGAAGTAGTAAGTGAGCTTATACGCCAAGGCTTTAAGCCTGCTGCTCTAGAGATTATTGATAATCATGCGGTGCAAGCGGTTAATGCTGCTTATAATCTTGGTTTTTCTGATGAAGTGAAAGCTGTGCTGCTGATTGAGTTAGATGGTATTAACGAAGAGATATTAAAAGAGTCGCATAGAATAGAGGCTCTGGTTTCAGATTTTAATCCTCTTAGCTATAAAACCACTCAGGATGTGACTGAAAGATTGAAGCTGTGGAAAGTTAGAAAAGGTTCAGCTTCTGCGTTTGGTAGGATAGCGCCATTCTGGTATCTTTATGACGCAGTGGTACCGAGATCTAAGATCCCTGCTGCTCTTCAAGGTGTGGAGCGGATTGCAGAAAAATATAACTTAATGTTAGCTAACTTAGTTCATGCTGGTGATGGTAATTTACATCCTAATTTTCTCTACGATCCAGAAAAGGATACTACTGTAATAGAGAGAATATTTGAAGCGAGTCATGAGATTATGCGTCTCTGTGTAGATCTCGGTGGTACGCTATCTGGGGAGCATGGTATCGGTGTGGAGAAGCAAGAATATATGGATTACTTATTTAGTCCTAACGATATGCAGAAAATGCTAGATCTGAGAGCTATCTTTGATCCAGAGTATATTTCTAATCCTGATAAAATTTTCCCGATTAAAGTCTGTAAAGAATGTCATAGAGAGGTTTCGGCTCATGGACTCTAACTTAACTAATGAAGAATTTGATGCTGGACTTGTGCATAAGCCCCGTAAGGCACCTATCTATACAGAGTTTGACTATATTGAACTTGGTAATGAGTTTGCTTCTGAAAATCTAAATTCTTCGCTATCTCAGCATTCTAAAGAAGAACTGAAACACATTCTAGGAGAGCCTGATAAAACCCTAGAGGTATATAATGATGATTTTGTGGCGAAGGTGTCTGCTGATTTAACGATTGGAGAATTGGATCTTAAGCTGCAAGCTTATTCTAAGATGACTATAATTACTGCTCCAGCTAAATACAAGCTTTCAAGAGTTTTGGGTGAAATGTTTTCCCCTTTAGAGAAGAGATCTGTGCTTGGGCTTGAGCTGTTACATTTAGACGGCTCTACTAGTAAGGCGGGCGGGCAGGTAATTAAAAATGTAGCAGGCTATGATTTAAGAAAGCTTTATTTAGGATCTTTTAACTCACTTGCTTTCATTCGTTCTGCTTATATACGTTTAGAGAAAACGCCAATGTTGAAGCTGCTTTTAACTGAAGATATGGAATCTTTAGATAATGTGGATTTTCAGAAGTGGAGGTCTTTGTTTGATTTTGATGTGAATCAAATAGAGTCTAGATTGTTTATTAGTAAAGATTTTGCTTACGAGGGTACCTTACCTTTTACTTTAGGAGCGGAGTTTTATGGTACTCCAGATCTTTTAGAGCTGCGTAAACAGCGTATTTTAAAGAAGACTGGTCTTGATTTAAATGTTTTGATTATGCCGTTTAAGAAGCTTTACCCGAGTGAAAATCAGTTTAAAGTAGATTTCTTTTTGAATCATAGTAATTTGAAAGCCTTTGTTATAGAGCTTTCATCGTTTTTAAAAAATCTGGTCAAGGAAAGTACTTTAACTGGTTATGCTGAAAACGAGGCTGGCGCTGAAGTTGAGCATAATACTGAAGTTAATAGTGAGAATTTATTCGAGGCATCTTCTCAGCGTATAAATTCAAGGCATGCGAGTTTGAAAAAGCGCAGTGTACCTAGCGTACATGAGCATTTTGAAAACGAGCATAACGCTGAAGTTATAGCTGAGAAGATGCCTCTAGAAGGTTTTCCGCATGGAGTGTTGAAGCTAGAGATAGATTTAATAAATGCTACAGCTAGGCTTTTCGTAAAACCTCGTGATTTTGAAATTATCCGAAATGCTGTTATTTTCCAAACTTTAAATAGTAAATATCAGCCAGTGATTCGTATCAGACCATTGACGCTTGATAATCGTCTTATAGAAAGGGCTTTGAATTTATCTGTATCGCAAGATGAACTTCAGCTATTAAGGAAAATTAAGGAGAAGTTTGATCCAGAGGGACGTTTAAACCCAGGGCTGCTTATTTAATTATGTTTAAGGAAAATGCCGAGATTGCTATGAGAGATGAAGAGCTGGATAAAATTAAGGCTTGCATACATTGTGGCATCTGCCTTTCAGCTTGCCCCACTTATTTAACTACTGGTAATGAAGGTAATTCTCCGCGAGGTAGGCTTTATTTAATTAAAGATCTGATTCAAGGTGAGGTACCTGAGCTAGATGCCACAGGGCAAGAGTATTTGGATAATTGTCTTAGCTGTATGGCTTGTGAAACAGTCTGTCCATCTGGAGTTGAATATATTCAGCTTTTAGATTATGCCCGCCATGAAAAGCAGGAAAGCAGTTATTCTAAGGGCTTTTGGGGCTTGGTACGTAAATTCTCTTTCGCTTTTTTGCTTGATCAAAGATATTTACTAAATTTAGGGCGTATCGGTTTAAAGGTCTTAAATATTTTTTATAAGCTGTTTCCATTTTTACCAAAGCTTAGTAAGATGCAACCCAGTAGAGAAATTCCATATACTAAGCTAGAAGTAAATAAACTGTATCCTTCTACTGAAACGATTTTAGATGTACCTGACTCTGAGCGTACTGTGTTATTTAATTTGGGTTGTGTTATGGATACACTTTATAATAGTGTTCATCACGATACGATTAAGGTTTTAAATGCTGCTGGTTATCATGTCTATGTACCAGCTTCAGGGTGCTGTGGTGCTTTAGCTAGCCATAGTGGTGAATTTGAAATTGGTGAAAAGCAGACTGAGAAATTTATTCAAGCGCAGTGTGATGCTTTAAATAAATTATATGAAACGGAGCAAGCTCTTGGAGACTTCTCTAACCCTATAGTCTTTAATTCAGCTGGCTGTGGAGCGCATGTGAAGGATAAGGTTTATTTAGAGTCGCTTGTTGTGAAGGATATAGCGGAGCTTATAGATCCAGATAATTGGCTAGCACCCATATCTTTAGAGGCTTTTAAAGCTAAGTTGATTAGCCCTGTTAAAGGGATTGACGAAAACGCAGAAATTGAAGATTGCGAGCAGTCCCTTAAAGCTGTTTACCATCCAGCTTGTCATCTATATCATGCTCAGGGATTAACGACTCAATATCAAAATTTACTTGCTTTAATTCCAAATTTAGAATTAATCCCCTTTTTAGAAGCTGAGGTCTGCTGTGGTTCTGCGGGTTTTTATAATTTGATTAAACCGCAGCTTGCAGAACCAATTGGTGAAAGGAAAGCTGCAAATATTAAAAAAGCAGGAGTGGATTTGGTGATAACTGCAAACCCTGGCTGCATGTCTCAAATAGAGGCACATTTAGGTGGTGGATATAGAGTGGTTCATCCGATGAGCTTACTAGCACAGTGCTTTTCAGAAAAGAGTAATATCTAGAGTTTCCTCATTTCTGAAATATTAAAAAAACATTAAGTTGATATCTTTGGCTTTTGCTAAAATATTCGCAAGGATGAGGGAATTATGTTTGAGAGTAAAAAACTTTACTGTGACGTTTTAGTGAACAAGAATGTTGGTGATGATTTTTTTTGTGTATATAATTTGTTCTTAGCTGGGAAGATCTCTCTCTCCATTTTAGTAATAATGTTAAAGGAAAATAGTAAGTCTTAGCCTTCCTTCTTAACATATGCTTCATAATCTGAATCGTTTAAAGAGTCAAGCTCCGGGAGCGAATCTAGTGGCTTGATCTCTAGTAGCCACTCTTCACCAGTTAATTCTTCTGGTGTTTTAACTATTTTTTCATTAACTCTGACTACTTCACAGGCAAATGGTGCGTAGACGTCACCCACAGCTTTTACTGATTCTAAAATCATTAGCGTATCGCCCGCAATGAAGCTGCTTTGATCTTCCATCTGCTCTATAAATACTACGTCACCGAGTCTACGAGCGGCATATTCGCTAATGCCGATATAATAAGCACCATTGCTACTTTCTTCTACCCACTCGTGTGTTTTGAAATATTGTTTCATTTTTGAATTGCCTCCAAATCTTGAATCTCTTTACCTCTGATGTTTCTATAAAACCAAGGCTCAACTATGCTAGCACTAAAAATATCTTTGCGAACTTTTATTGATACTTTTTTCAGATTTATTTTAGTAGTTGTATCAGTTTTATTAGAAATTATAGATTTAATAATCATAGGATCAGTTAAATAGACTAGAGCAATCGCTCTATCTAAGATAAAAGAAAAGGTGCCACTGGTAATAACCCCAATTTCACGCTCTTCATCGTCATAGACTTTAGTTCCAGCCCGAGGAATGATTTTTTCGGAGACTGAAAATAGTAAGCCTCGAAGTATTTTTTTCTGTCTAGTACAGTTAGATTTACCGATAAAATTCTCTTTCGTTATTTTTACTATCCAGTCAAGGCCAGCTTCATAAGGTGTAGTTAAGCCATCTATATCATTACCATGCAGACAGTAGCCAGCTTCTAGGCGTAGGACATCTCTAGCACCTAGTCCTGCTGGAGCTAACTCTGAATGGTTGCATAAATCTTTTACTAGTTTAATTAGCAAGCTGGGTTTAGCATATATTTCATAACCAGCTTCACCAGTATAGCCAGTGGCAGAGATGATGTAGTTTTCATTATTAAAAGAAATTTCACGAAAAGAAAAATAGGCTAATTTGTCTTTTAATCCTAGATATTCATTCACTAAATCCTTTGCTAGAGGTCCTTGTATGGCTATTTGAGCTAGTTTGGCAGTGACGTCCTCCATCATAATATCTTCATGGGATTGCAGCCTAAACCACTCTGTGACAGTATCATGATTGCCAGCGTTATTGATTAATAGAAATCGCTCAGGGTTGAATTTATAAATAACTAAATCATCGATAATGCCACCATCTTCATTTAGTAGAGTCGTGTAGAGAGCTTTACCATCTTTAAGTGAGCTTAAATCATTAGTAGTTAGATAATCTAGAAAAGCCATGGCACTTTTACCACTGAAGAACCAGCGCCCCATGTGGGATACGTCAAAGATGCTAGCCTTTTCTCTTGTCGCTTTATATTCTTCACGTATGCCTTCGTAGGATACGGGCATTTGCCAGCCATGAAAGTCCACTATGTTAGCCTTTCTTTCAAGATTAAATTCATGGAGTATCGGAAAACTCATATACTCCTAGTCTAATATAAAAAGCTCTCCAAGAGTAGGGTGGGGGAATACCATATTCTGTATTTCTTCGTAACTTAAATTTAAGTGAATTAATGGCACGGCTATAGAAATAAGATCTGTAGCTAAATGTCCTATTAATGAGCAAGCTAATATTCTTCTAGTTGAGCTTTCAAAGATAAACCTAGCGTAACCTCTCTCGCTACCAGAGATCCTAGCTTTAGCATTTTCTGTCCAGTTTTTTTCTATGATAAAGAAATTCTCAGGATATTTTTCTTTGATTTTATCTAGGCTCATCCCACAGTGCGCAAATTCAGTATCGGTGAAAATTACTTGAGGAATTAAGTCTAGATTGGGTTTTATGAAATTACTATTAGTCGCTTGACTGTTAATGTCGGATTTAGCAAGGCTGCCAAGATATTTAGCTAAAGACTTAGCTTCAGCATAAGCATAGTGAGCTAGTGGCATATGCTCAGATAGATCCCCGACTAAAAAAATACGATCATTAAGTTTAAGCTCTGATATTTTTTCAAAGAGGGTATTTTTAGCAGTAATTTTTTCTACAGTATTTTTTTCTTTGTAGATAATTGGTGGTAAAACTATTTCTCTGCCAATTGCGATGAAAATTTTATCTTCTGGAATGCTTTGGTACTCTATGTCCCGTGCGTTAACTTCAATTTTAATTCCTTGTTTAGTTAGATTAGCTTTTATGCGTTCGCGCAAGTCTTTATCTAAAAATAATAAAATATCTTCTGCTGACTCTATTACTCTCACCTTCTTTCCGAGCTTCGCTAGCATGGAAGCTATTTCTATGCCGATATAACCACCACCGATAAAGCAGTATGAATCAGAGAAGCCTTTCTGTAATTTAATATCGCAGAAGAAGCTATCGCTGCTAATGGCTTTATCTTTTACTTTTTGGATTTCAGAAGAAGCTATTTCAGGATATTTTTCTTTAAAGTGTTTATCGAAATCTATTTTTCGAGGCTTAGAGCCGCTCGCTAGAATTAAGTAATCAGCGCTTAAGCTTTTTTTACTTTCAGAGCTGCCCTCATCTGCATTTTCGTTTATAACATAACCCTCATCATCACAGTCTTGAACCTGAACTTGAAAAGATGATTCACTAATTTCTATATTTGCACTGCCATAAATCATTTCGACATCGGCTTTTAATAATTTCTGTTCAATGCCTTTCATTAAAAGGGTTTTATTCTTCGTTAATGTCTTTAAATAATTTTCTTCTTCTATGCAGGATAACTGTTTACTTGGTATGCAGCCACGATGCAGGCAGGTTCCACCCAGTTTATATTTTTCGATTAAGGTTATTTTAGAGTCTGGTAAAGCTTTTCGTAATTCTAGGGCTGATTGATAGCCTGCTGGACCAGCACCGATGATGATAAAAGATTTAG
>JBMOEX010000041.1:0-17918 GCA_049314535.1 Vampirovibriophyceae bacterium
GTTATTTCCTCTAAAATTTATAATTTCCTTGATAATAGAACTCGCAGGTACCCACTGCTTGAAGTTGTGGTTTTAAGTAATCATGGTGCAGTGAAACCCGTAGTCGCTGGTTTAAACTAGGGGACTGCCCGCAAACTTCAATTTCTGCGTTTTCCTTGTGCGTTTGTGAGCAGTCCCCTTCGGGTACTATTACCGAACTTCAATTTCTGCGTCAAGTGATAGCAGCATGCTAAAATTAGGCTTTTGAGGAGTAATATTAATGCCTGTAGCTAACTATAAACAATACGTTGAAATGCTCGATAGAGCTAAAAAAGATAAATACGCATATCCTGCGGTAAACATAACTTCACTTGCGACCATAAGTGCGACTTTAAAAGCTTTTGCTGATGCTAAATCTGATGGTATAATCCAAGTTTCCACTGGTGGAGCTGAATTCGCTTCAGGTCTCGCACAAAAAAATATGGTTTTAGGAGCGACCGTGCTCGCTGAAGCTATTCATACTTTAGCTGAAAAATATGATATTTTAGTCGCTATCCACACTGACCACTGTCAGCCAGGGAAAGTAGACTCATTCTTAAAGCCACTTATCGCGAAGACAGCAGAGAGAAGAGCTAAGGGCTTACCTAATTTATTTAACTCTCACATGTTTGATGGTTCTGAACTGTCGACTAAAGAGAATATCGCTATCGCTAAAGAACTTATTAAGCTTTGTAACGATAATGAAATTATTTTAGAAGTAGAAACTGGTGTAGTCGGCGGTGAGGAAGATGGGGTAGATAATTCTGGTCATTCTAATGAAAAGCTTTATACGACACCAGAAGACATGCTTTACGTCTGGGAAGAATTAAGCCCAATTAACGAAAGATTTATGCTAGCTGCTACTTTCGGAAACGTGCACGGTGTTTACAAACCAGGTAACGTAAAACTTACACCTAGCATCCTTAAAGAAGGTCAGGCTGCGGTTAAAGCTAAATTCGCAAAAGAACATCTATTAGTGTTTCATGGTGGTTCTGGTTCTGACTTAAGTGATATTCACGAGACTTTAGAATATGGCGTTATTAAAATGAACATAGATACTGATACTCAGTATGCTTTCACTAGACCTATAGTAGAGCATATGTTCAAAAACTATGACGGCGTTCTTAAAATCGAAGGCGAAGTAGGTAATAAAAAAGTTTATGACCCTAGATCTTACTTGAAGAAAGCTGAAGAAGGCATGGCTGCGAGAATTAGCCAAGCTTGTGCAGATCTTAAATCTTCTGGTAAATCAATTTATAAATCTTTAGTTACGGCTTAGTTTTTAAATTATTAAAAAATAATGCAGAATCACCTTGAAATATGTTAATATATTTTAAGGTGATTTTATTATGGGTGTATGTGTAAATGCTTTCTTAAATCTAGCGAGTAAATTTTTAGGTGGTGCAGGAGCTTCTCCTCAGCAGTCATCGACTATAGAGAGGACAGAGGCAAAAAAACAACCAACGACGCCTCTTGGACAGGTTAATGCTGCTGTCATAACCCCACCAGGACAGCTACGAGCAGATGTAACCAGCATGAGTCAAGCTGTCACACCCGAAGTTATGTCAGTACAAGAAATTTCCTTGCCCAATAAATTGCAAGAAACTAATTCCTCTGCCATTAAACTAGAAATTTCTCAAAAAACTGTAGATGACTGGAAGCCTATATTATCAAAAGCTGTAAAGACCTTGATGGAAATAATTCCATTTATCGCAGCAGAGATTAAAACGATTTTACCTAAATCAGAGGTAGGTGAAATATTCTCAAACATAATAAAAAGCAATGGCGGTCCCGAAGCAGCTCAGCAATGGCTGGGGACACATATAAAAAATAATTCCATTTTGACCAAAGCAAACACCCAAGCTGCCCCAACCCCAGCCTAATAAAGCATTCTATTTAAAATCAATTTAGAGATATTCTGTTTTTTATAAACTCAGGTGTGTTTTTAAGGAAAAACGACCCCTTAAAATTTCAAAAAAAATTCAGCATACTCATATTTGTGCCAGATTATAAAAAAGTCAATGAATACCGTATTGAGATTATTAAGTCACTAGGTTTTTGGCTTATAAGCCCGACTGGTTTAGTGGTTTATATGTTTTTATTTAATGATACTAAATTATTTCAAGAAATGAATTTAATAAAAGCTACGATAGCTTTACTGCTACTAGTTTCTGGGATAAAATGCTTAGATAAAGCTTATGAAATAAATAAAGAGCTTGATAAAGAGCTTGATAAAGAGGAAAGCTACAATGTCTAAAACACTGCTCATAGAGATACAACAAGCTTCACTAGTACTTTTCAACGTCGCATGTCTCTACATTGGCATTCACTGGGTTCTTTTCAGAGACCGTTCCAAGGAAAAAACTAAAAAAATTACACAGCCCTAATATTAAAAACTTTCTTGGAAAATCTTTTACGATAATAGGTCTAGTCTTCGGGTTCTTATTTGCTTATGGAGCTTACATAATGCTTTTAATGAGTTACCATAAAATAAGACGTTTTTTTCTTTTAATTTATCGCTTGCATTATGGGTTTTATAAAATTGATTTAGAATGTGGCGATAAAAATGCAGTAAAGCCCACATTGGCAGAGGTTTTCCTTGGGATTAGAAAAAAGAAGCCTGAGGAAAAATGACTCCATTTTTTATGTTCATTTATTGAAGAACAATCTGTTATAGGTGATCAGAGAAGAACTACAATGCCTAAAACACTACTCATAGAGATACAACAAGCGTCACTAGTACTTTTCAACGTCGCATGCCTCTACACCGGCATTCACTGGGTTCTTTTCAGAGACCGTTCCAAGGAAAAAACTAAAAAAATTCCAGATTAAATAGTATTTTGATATTAAGTCTAAAAACTCTAAACCAAGCTCAAGAACGCGAATTCTGCACTATAAACTATAAAAGTTAAATTTCGATTAAAAAATATTTTTTTTGAACAAAAGAAACTTTACATTTATTTCCACATTTGTTAGTATCTTAAATATAAGTTAAGTACGTAAGTACAAATTAATCAAGGAGAAAATAAATTATGGTAGCAATCAACCCAACAACAGTAGCAGTACCAGCAGGAAAAACAATAACTAATGCTCCAGCAGCTCAAGATCCAATTAAAGCTCCTGTAGCAGCTCCAAATCCTTTCTCTGCAAGAAACTAATCGCAGAAATTTCTAATTCCCTGCAACGGTGCATAAAACAACTTAGTAACCCTAAGTTTAAATAACTAGAAAGAGAAAACCCCGCCACAAGCGGGGTTTTCTCTTTCTAGTCTAAATCAGCAAAAGGCACTGTTACCGAACTTCAATTTATGCATTTTTGTCCCAGCCTTGAACTTGCATATTCGGCATCAGCAAAAATCCCTTAAAGCCTAAATCACGCTTCGCTAAATTTTAAGCTTAAAGCTGTGAGTCCCATACACATCCATGTATGTAGTAATAACAGCGAAGCTAAATTCTGGCTTGAACCTAAAGTAGAATTAGTTTACGGGTATAATTTAAACAGTAAAGAAATAAAAATACTAGAGCAATTAATCAAGGAAAGACTTTATGAAATCAAAGAAAAATGGCAAAAATACTTCTGCTCTTAAAATCGAAAGTATCTCTAAAACTGGCTTTTCACTATTTTTAGATAATGAAAAATATTTACTAAATTTTACTGAATACCCTTGGTTTAAAAATGCCTCAGGTGAAGAAATACTAAACGTTAAACTCTTAAACTCCCATCACCTCTATTGGGAATCCTTAGACATCGACCTAGAGCTGGATTCGATTAAAAACCCTGCTAGTTATCCACTTTCATTTAAGAATGTGGTTTAATATGCATCCAATCTAGTAAGTATCTATCATCGCCCCAGCAGCAATTAAAACCTGTCCGCTTACATAACTAGATAGATCTGAAGCGAAGAAAAGTGCGATGTTAGCTATATCCTGAGGCTTACCCATACCTTCTTTACGCTGAAGCCCAGTCTGAGAGTAAAGCATCTGAATCATCTGCATCTGCTGTTCTGGAATACCTAATTTAGGATCATCTGAAGGAGCCGTGGTTAACCTAGTTTCAATAAAACCTGGTGCTATAGAATTACATCTGATATTAAACCTAGCCCATTCTTTAGCTACAGTGCGGGTTATACCATTAATACCAGCTTTAGCAGCAGCATAATTAATCTGCCCAGCGTTCCCTTTCACCCCAGAAGTAGATGAAATATTAATGATAGACCTAGTTGCGGCCACGCCTTCGTCCTTAGCCTTGTCTCGCATAGCTGGAACGCTTGCCTGAATCATGTTATAAGTGCCTTTAAGATTTACATCGATAACGAAGTTCCATTCATCCGCGGTCATCTTATGAATTACCGCATCTCTAGTAATTCCTGCGATATTGGCTAAAATATCCACGCCACTTGGAGAAAATTCTAAAGCTTTACTGAAAACATCTTTACAGTCAGCTTCTTTAGTTATGTTCGCCGTTTTATAAACAGCTTTATAACCCTTTGCTGTAAGCTCTTCTAAAACTTCTTTCAGCGGAGCCTCATCTATATCGACTAGAACTAAATTCGCACCGTGCTCAGCATACAGAAGTGCCGTGGCCTTGCCTATACCTCTTCCCGCCCCTGTTACTAATGCGGTCTTATTTTCTAAAAGCTTAGTCATAATGACATAATACCCAGAAAAGCTGATATCTTCTACTAGCTTTAAACAATACTGTTAAAATGAAAACTGGGTAAAATTTTATTATTATATGTCTAAAGTAGATCAAAAAATTGTAGTAGTTGGTGGTGGACTTGGGGGCTTAGCTGCTGTACTAAATGCAGTGCAGAAAGGAGCTAGTGTAGATTTAATATCTATAGTCCCAGTAAAACGTTCTCACTCAGCATGTGCCCAAGGTGGTATCAATGCTGCTAAAAACATTAAAGGTGAAGGCGATAGCGTAGAGAAGCATGCATTTGACACAGTTTATGGTGGTGATTTCTTAGCTAACCAAGGTCCTATCGTGAGAATGTGTAAGGCTGCACCAAGTGTAATTGATCTGTTCGATAGATTTGGAGTAATGTTTAATAGAACTCCAGAAGGACATTTAGATTTTAGAAGATTTGGTGGAACGCTTTATCACAGAACTGCTTTCGCTGGAGCTACTACTGGTCAGCAGCTACTTTATTCTCTAGATGAGCAAGTCAGAAGATTCGAAGCACAAGGGAAAGTTACTAAATACGAAGGCTGGGAAATGCTTTCTAATATTATCGATGATAACGGTATCTGTAGGGGCATAGTCGCTCAAAATCTAGATACCATGGAGCTTAGGGCCTTTAAAGCAAATGCAGTTATTATAGCCACTGGTGGACCGGGAAACGTCTTCGGCAGATCGACCAACGGCACTATTAATAATGGTATTGCAGCTTCTACTTCATTTAAACAAGGAGTGAAATACGCCAACGGAGAATTTATTCAGGTACACCCGACTGCTATACCTGGTTCTGATAAGGATAGATTAATGTCAGAATCCGCTCGTGGTGAAGGTGGTAGAATTTGGACTTGGAAGAATGGTGAAAAATGGTATTTCCTTGAAGAGAAATATCCTAAATATGGGAACTTAGTCCCACGTGATATCGCCACTAGAGAAATTTTTGATATAGTCCATAAACAAGGGCTAGGAGTACATGGTAGACCTTTTGTCTATTTAGACTTAACTCATAAAACACGTGAGGAATTAGATAAAAAGCTAGGCGGTATTTTAGAGATTTATGAGAAATTTAAGGGTGTAGATCCACGTGAAGTGCCGATGGAAGTTTTCCCTTCAGTGCATTACAGCATGGGCGGGCTATGGGTAGATGATGAAAAACAGATGACCAATGTACCTGGACTTTTTGCTGCTGGAGAATGTGAGTATCAGTACCATGGAGCAAATAGACTCGGAGCTAACAGCTTACTATCTTGCACCTTTGGTGGTCTAGAAGCTGGTCTTGCAGTATTAGATTATATTAGTGGTCTAGAAAAATCTTACACTGATATAGATGAAAGTATCTTTAATAGACAGTTAGAAGCTGAGCAGTCTTTGATTAATAAACTAACTAATCAGTCTGGTAGAGAGAATGCAAGAGCGATTCATATTGAGCTTGGGAACATGATGACTAAACATGTCACGGTAGTTAGATATGATAAAGATCTATCCGATACGCTAGAAGGAATTAAAGGCTTAAGAGATAAATTTAAACAAGTCCAAATCCCAGATACTAGCAAATGGGCAAACCAAAGTTTATTTTATATGAGAGAACTTCATCATATGTTTGATCTTGCTGAAATTATCACTAAAAGTGCTCTTTTGAGAAAAGAATCTCGAGGAGCTCACTATAAGCCAGAATATCCAGATCGTAATGATAGTGATTGGTTAAAAACCACCGTCGCTACTTATAAAAATGGGGAAGTAGATATTTCTTATGAACCTGTTGATACCTCACATTTTGAGCCTATTTTAAGAAATTATTCTAAATAATTCGCAAATTTAAAGACAAGCAAAACTCCATTTCACGAAAAGGATATAATCATGAAGGTGACCCCAGAAGAAGATAAGATCAGAGTTAATACCAGTCCGATTCAGAAGGATAAATTTGCTGTATTTCCAGCTATAGATATTCTTGAGGGTAACTGCGTCAGGCTTTATCAGGGTGACTTTAATGATGAGACTATTTATAATAAAGATCCTGAGTTTGTCGCACGAAAATTAGAGTCAGAAGGTGCAAGATATTTACATATAGTAGATTTAGATGGTGCTAAATCTGGCATGCTGCGTAATTTACCCTTGATTAAAAATTTAGTCTCTTCTATTAATTTATACGTTCAAGTAGGTGGTGGAATTCGTGATTTAAATATCGCAGAACAGATTTTAAATGCTGGTGTAAATAGAATCATTATTGGTAGTGCTATAGTAAAAAATCCTCAAATGGTAAAAGATGCTCTTAAGCATTTTGGTCCAGATAAAGTAGTAGTTGGTCTGGATTGTCGTGATGGTTATTTAGCTATTAATGGGTGGCAAGAAGATTCTAAAATCAAAGCTATTGATATAGCTAAAGAATATAAAGAACACTATGGATTAAAAACCGTTATCTATACTGATATTCATAGAGACGGTACTCTTAAAGGTCCTAATATAACAGAATTAGTTGAATTCATGACTGCTACAGGAATTGATACCCTTGCAAGTGGTGGGATTTCCAGTCTTGATGATATTAAATTATTAATTAATCACGTTAATCAAAATCAACCCCTAAGAGGTGTAATAGTTGGTAAAGCCCTTTATGCAAAAAAAATCCAGCCAAGTGCATTGTTTAGCTTGAATATTGGTGCTTAGTTGAAACTATTTAACTTAAAAGACGATCAGGAATTTTCTTTCAAAGAAGCAGATACTCTGCATCGCCCTCAAGAATTATTTTTTTCAGCTTCATCAGTAGCACTAGGAATATTTGATGGAGTACACCTTGGTCACCAAAGCATTATCAAAGCAGCTCAGCAAGAAGCTTTAGACAGAGGTTTAAAGTCAGTGATTTTAACTTTTGAAAATCACCCTCGTTCGCTCACTATAAACAACAGCCCAAGTCTAATTACTGATTTTCAGACTCGTTTAAAACTTTTCAAAGAACTTGGCATAGACTATGTTTTAGCAATAAAATTCTCATTAGAGATTATGAACATGAGTCCAGATGAATATCTCAGGAATTACCTTCTAGCCATTCTAAACGCAAAAAGTGTTTCGGTAGGATATGATCATCATTTTGGTAAAAATCGCAGTGGCAATGTAGAATTTTTAAAAGAGTTTTGTAAAGAGAATGATCTGTCTTTAACTATTAAAGAAGCTTTTAAAATAGATGGTGATCTGGTAAGCAGCTCTAGCATTCGTGAGCAGCTCAGTACGGGGAACATAAAGGAAGCTAATAAATTACTTGGCCGAAATTTTACATTAAGAGGCACTGTTATTCATGGAGATGGTAGAGGTAAAGAATTAGGTTTTCCTACTGCGAACTTAAAAATATCAGACGAATTAATTAAACCTAAAGTGGGAGTATATTTAGCTATAGCTAATAAATATCAATGCCTAGTAAATATCGGTTATAGACCGACTTTCAGTGATACACAAGAAATAAGTATCGAAGCTCATTTATTAGATTTCACTGGAAACCTTTATAACACTGAATTAGAACTAGAGTTTATAGATAAAATCCGTGACGAAAAGAAATTTTCTTCTAAAGAAGAGTTAATTAAACAGATAAAAGAAGATATCAGCCTCACTAAAGTTCATACTCTATAGAGTTTCTCAAAATTTCAAAGACTAAAAAAATTTGGTACCCCCAAGGGAATTCGAATCCCTGTTGTTCGGATGAAAACCGAATGTCCTAGGCCTCTAGACGATGGGGGCACATGAACTTAGATAATTTTAGTGTAAGGGACTTATTATTTGCAATAAGAATTTCTATTTTTTAATCTTAAATCAAGAATTCAAGAATTTTAACAGTGCTAGCACTGCACTTTATGTTAAAATTTATCAGGAAATTCATGAAGGCTTTTAGAACTTTTATCTAAGAGTTACTGTGAAAAGGAGAAAAAATGGATCAGAAAGAATTAGGATTACTAGGTAAAAAACTTGGTATGACTCAGATATTCGACGACAAAGGTCTTGTCGTAGCGGTTACAGCTATATTAATCGCAGAAAATGTTATTACGGAAGTAAAAACTAAAGAAAAGCACGGCTACTCATCAGTTCAGTTAGCTGCTTTTAAAACTAAAGAGAAAGCTTTAAATAAGCCTACTTTAGGTCAGTTTAAAACTAAGAATCTAGAAGCTTTTAGAAAATTAATCGAAGTGAGAACTTCAGAAGACGCTTCTGATCTTAAAGTAGGTGATGAAGTTAATGCTGAAGAGTTTTTTAAAGATTTAGAAAAAGTAGATGTCACTGGAACATCTATCGGTAAAGGCTTCCAAGGTTTCGTTAAAGCTCATAATGGACGTATCGGTAGAAAGTCTCATGGTTCTAAATCTAAAAGACAGATAGGTTCATTAGGTGCAGGTACTACTCCGGGTAGAGTTCTTCCGGGTAAAAGAATGCCTACTATGCTTGGTAATGAAACCGTTACTACTCAGAAAGTTAAAGTAGTTTCTTATTCACCAGAAACTAAAGTTCTTTTAGTTAAAGGGCCAGTTCCAGGTAAGCCTGGTGCTCAGCTTAAAATTAAAGCTTATGGTATTAAAGCTTGGAACTTTAAAAATAAAGCATTAGCAGCTAAATAATAATGATGAAAGGACTAATTTCTAAAATCCTTACGATAAATCTTTTTATCGTTTTTATTCTAGTTAATTCGTCCTGTAATATAAACAATCAAGCAAATAGCTCATCTGAAATCAGGATGGGCTATTTGCTTAATATTACCCATGCAGTACCAATGGTACTTTTAGAAGAATCTAACTTTAAAGATAGGATAAAACCTTATCACTTTAGTGCAGGTGGCTATCTTTTAAATAATCTCTTAACGAAGAATCTTGATTTAGCTTTTATCGGACCCGGTCCTTATTTAACTGCTATAGATAAAGGTTTTAAACTGAAATTACTTGGAGCTTATGCCTATGGCGCAAATGTGTTTGTACTCAGTAAAGATGTTCTTAACCAAAGCAAAGATCAAATTAAAGACCTTAAAATAGCAATTCCTCAATTTGGTAATACTCAAGATCTTCTCGCCAAGCTTTATTTAAAAGATTTAGCGCAAGATTTTTATGCTATCTCTCCAGCTGAATTGGAATTCGCTTTTCATAATAAATCCATAGATGCAACACTAGTAACTGAGCCTTGGGGTTCTATGTTATTAAATAAAGGTTATGTAGATGGTGCTAAAATTTTCCCAAATAAGCTGAAACAAATTAATCAATATCCCACCACGCTTTTAGTAGTGCGTGAAGATTACTATGAAGCTAACAAAGAATTAGTAGATGAATTTACTAAAGAGTCTATAAATGTTCTAAGAAAGTTCTCTGTATCTAAAAATCATAAAAATTTAGCCCCCTTAATTCAAAAGCATTTTAAAGATAAAGTAAAGAAAGATATAGCTCTAGAATCTATAGAAGCTAATTTAAAAACCATAGTATTTGACGAGAATAATAGTTTAGATTTTTTCTTAAAACAGCTTGAACAAGCTGCCTATAAGGCTCGTTACCTAAAATAAAAATAATGGGACTGTAAATTTTAAACTCCATTATTTTTTGGGGAAAAATGACCCCTTAAAATTTCACATCCATAAAGAGCAAAATATCTTTTATGGATGCCTACGTAGAAGAAGACGCAGTATATTTCGCCACTAGAGATAAAATAGCCTTCGCAAAATATTCACCCTTAATAAAAAATAGAATCGAAAGCGGCTGTGTACAAGCTTCGCAGCAGCTAATACCCTCTAAACAAAAGTTTACAGCTTCACTCAAGAGGTATCATGCAGCTGAACATAAAGTCTACAACTGCTTTATGCGAAAAACTGCTAAATGCTCAGCAGATATTAGCAAAAAAGACCTACAGGATTTAATCCCAAAGATCGCTGAAGCTAAAATAAGTAGCAGCTTTTCACTTCTCTGCGGCAGCACTCAGGCTTATTTATTAATCATCAGCATGAGCTTACTGATAGCCTTAAACCTTTTTCTCAACAGCATTTTAAGTATCTGCATCAGCCTAAGTTTAGGAATACTGAGTATATATTTTATTCAGAAAAAATTTTTTTTAGAAGAGCCGAGTGAAAAAGAGCTGAAACTTGCACTCAGAGCTTTAAGCGAATTATTAAAAGGAGAATAAATCATGCAAATCAGCATAATTACTATTAGTACCATAAGCTACATCGGCATTCATTATCTGAGCCATAAACTCATTCATAAATATTTTGATCGCATAAAAGTATTAGCAAGCCCAAGTGTTAATATCATTTCAACTCATACATTTAAAGCCAAGACTCACCATTACAGCATTTTAACTTCAGTTGGTACGACGGTTTTCGCAATATTCTTAATTCAAATCTTACCTATACTTTTTAAAATCATTAAAGATTTAGCTTCAGATTTTAATGTCTCAGTCGTTTTTTCCGACTCTTACTTAAACTCAGGTGTCCTGGATAGTTTTGAGCGTTTTTCTGCTCTTATAGCTCAGGCAGCTGAATTATTACAACAAATATCACCCTTAATAGCGATTTTCATCGGTGGCTATAACTTACTGAGTAACTTATCTCGCGGCATGGCAGCGATACAAATCAAATAAAAAAGACTGGCACACGACTCCAATGATAAAAAAACACTTCGCCTTAAAAAAAGATATAGAAATCTTTAGTGGACTCAGCTTAAAAGAAATTTCACTAGGAATCTTATTTCTAGGATTATATCTCTATTTAATACAGCTACTAGCTATACAAATAGACAGTCCACTTGCCATATGGATTCTAAGCAGCTTTACTTTTCTCTGGATCTGCTATCGCAGTACTAAACTGAATCTTAGCGAAAACAGTTTCTTTATAAAACATATAAGTTCTCCGCTATTATTTAATAAATCAGTCTTAAAACTGCACTTTCTGCCTCTCTCTCAAAAAGTGAAATCCTACAGTAAAAGATATAGAATCAAAAAATTAATTAACTACTCTACAGCAAGCAAACTTGAAATAGATCAATTAAACCATCTCTGGCAGAAGCTTTTAGAAAATATACTCGAATTCAGAAATTCAAAAACCAAAATTAAATTCAGAATTTTCATCAATGCCGAAAATATTCAAGAAGTTAATCCAGCTAAAGAAAGGGCTTCCCAATATGAAGAGAAGATTTTTCATCCATGTAGATTTTTAGAAATCGAGGTAAACAGTAATTCAGAAAAGACTTTACAGCAAATAAATTATCACCTAGAACTTTTCAGCGTAGCAAACAAAATAGATCTTGAAATCATTTCAGAGAAAGAGGATGACTGGACTGACTTCAAAGAAAGAATTAATTACATTAAGACAAGTGAGTATATTAAATGCCTTTCTCTGAAAGACATTGAGCTTGAGAATGCTAGTTTCGAATCATTAAATAATTTTCTGAAAAGCTTAAGCTGCACTAGTGAATTCTGCATCATTTTACAAGAACGAAATCTGAATCGAGATAAATCGATAATTAGCCATAAAGTAAATTTTCTTCAAAGCTTTACTAGAGCAGCTCTTAGTAATAAAAGTCACTTAGATTCCCTAAAGTCTCTTTACCACGAGATCTATGATAATAGCTTCATCGCAGACCTGCAAATTATCCTCAAATTATATAGTCCTAATAAAGAAATGCTAGAAAAAAATCTCCTCAAAATATCTACTAGTCAATCATTGCTTAGT
Source organism: Vampirovibriophyceae bacterium (assembly GCA_049314535.1). GTDB lineage: Bacteria > Cyanobacteriota > Vampirovibrionia > LMEP-6097 > LMEP-6097 > LMEP-6097. The sequence continues at coordinate 12,374 of JBMOEX010000041.1, forward strand.
TTCAATGAAGCTAAATATTTGCAAAGAGAACTATATACGGAAAAAATACAAGATCTCCCATTTTTAATAACAGCTAAAGACTTAAATTATTTAAATCCATTTCTAGAAGATAGAACCTGCATGGAGAATGGAGCATTAATTGGTTATAAATTAGATGATAAATCCCTAGTATATTTCACACCTGAAAACACTCAATTCTGCAATAATAAATCTATTAATTTTATAGGTGACTCTGGCTCAGGAAAGTCACTTGCAGTAAAGCTTCTAATCAAGAAATTTAATCATGAGGACGACGACGAAAACACAGAAATTAAAGATTGTAAGCAGTCACCGAATAGCACTGTTGCCGAACGTGCAAGTTCAAGGCTGAGGAGGACGAATGACCGCAATGTACGAGTAATTTCTAGCGATGCCAAGGATGCGAGCCATGTAAGTGGCTCATATCCGAGCAAGCAGAAATACAAGCTTGATTTATCAAGCTTACATGAGGATCATGAGGACGACGAAAACGCAGAAATTGGAGTTCGGCAACAGTGCTCTAATGCCAAGTTTGTTATTTTAGATAGTACGTTACTAGGCTGGGAATTTTTTACTGCCTATATGGGTGGAGAAATTTATAATTCCCCAGAGTCATTTAAGAACTTAGTCCTATTTAAAAAAAATATAAGCTTAGTTAACTTTCATAGTATCGAAAAAAACAAAGCCCTGACTAACTTATGCTTAGAAAATATTTTCATGCAAATAGAGAATGCTGTAAGAGAGCTAGACAGCACCATTTATTTAGTGATAGATGAAGCTTGGAAATTAATTTATGAAGAAGAGAACCCTCTTAGTAAAAAGCTTATCAGCAAGCTAGCTCGAACTGGCAGAGCTATGAATTTAGGCTTATGGACTATTTCTCAAAAACCCTCAGATTTAACTCGTGATATACACTCCTCTGCTGCAAGCAGTTTCATCTTTCAATGTAAAGAAAATACAGATAAAGCTGAGTTGGGCAGCCACTTAAATCTTAATGAGCGAGAACTGAAGCTACTAGAATCTCAGGAGATTAAAGACAGAGGTACAGCACTACTAAAGACATCTAAATTCTCTGGTTTAATTAAATTTAAAGCAGATGAAGATGAACTAATATTAACAAACTCCAGTGCAGAAGTCGTGAGAGAGAGGCAGTTAATCTTTAATGAAATTAAAGCCGCTAATCTAAAAGATTCTAGCCATGCCAGCTTTCTCGATAATATGGCCATCGCAAGACAGACACTAGAAAAAATGCAGGAGAAAAATATATGGTCTTAAAATATAATTCTTTAAAATATTTACTTAAAATCCTTTACCTGCCTTCGATAGTAAAAATACTACTAAGCATAATCCTCTTTCTCTCTATATCTCTAGTATTAACAATGTGTGAAATTCATAACTGTAATAAGCTTTTAAACAGTAGAAATAGAGTTTTTATTGATAGCAGTGTTTTAAAAAACAAGGATAATTCTAAAAACACTAGAGCCCAAAAAGCTTTATCTATCAATGGAAGCAGTGATTTTAATATAGAAAATTTCACTCAAGCATATCTCTCTAAGCTATTTTCTAAATACACAAACAGACAGGAAGAATACTCCAAGTGGCTAAAAGAGAATACTGAAGAGACTTTCTTCACGGAGTACCTCATACAAGAAATAGAAGCTCGTAGTCAAAACAAGATCAACAGTGAGTTTCAAATAAATAAAATTTACACTGAGAATATAGATAAAGTCTTAGTAAAAATTATCTGCTTTGGGAAGGAAACTTTCACTGATACAGAAAATTCTTCACGTAATTTAGTCATAGAAATACTTATAAACACTGATACTCAGAAATTAGAAAAAATCTTATCTATAAAAGAGAATTAAAATGCTAATAATTTTCCTGTTTTTATTTTCCCTAATTAGCTCTCCTAGTCATGCTTTCAAGATCGGCGATATTATCAGAATAGCTGACGGGCAAGTCAATAAATATCCTGAAATAGATAATCGCCGCATATATTTTCATACAGGTAGCAGTCCCCTAGCACCCTTAGAGACACCTGATGATTTCATTTTAAGATCTACCGAACTTAGTAAACAGACTATAGAAAGAACTTTCACACTAGGTGCGGCTAATAAAATTATCGGCTTAGCTGATGGGATAATCAACGTGAAATATCAAGTACAAGATGGTGTCAATAACGCTCTTAGAGACACTTTCACTGGTTTTTTTGAATATCAAAGGCGTAAAACTAGTGAAGAGATTTTAAATAGTAATTTACAGGCACATATCGACTGCATAAATTTCCTAAATGAAGATTTAACGAATAGCTCAACTGATACTAATTTAATGATAATTCTAGAAAAAATAATAAAAACACCACTTGCAGAGAGCACTTTCTCATTTTTACGAAAAATTATTCTTTTACTATTAGTACTTTCAAGCATGTTTAAAATTTTAGACATAGCTTTTTTCAAAAGTAATTCTAAAAACACCGAAAAAGATAATCATGAATTTAAAAGCCTTTTCAGTAGCTTATTTCTAAGCATAGCCTTACTGTTAATGCTCGATAAGATCTGGGAGTTTCTTTTCAATGGCTTTAGCTTAATAAATAATGGATTTAACAGCCTGCTTAATAATGAAGTACTGGGCTTTTCTATCTTTCACAACCATGAAACACTGCTTATTGAGAGCTGGACAGCGATATTAAATAATTATGGCTACTTCCCTGGATTAATACTTGCTTTCATTGACAGCGTTTCACAGTTTATATTTATCATAAGCTTGCTGGCCAGCATTGTTTTAGTTATTTTTGCTAAAGTATTTTCACCAATATTTCTTCTTAATAATAAAAACCCTTTTAGTATTTTCGCCTATAGCCTAAAAATTCTTTTAGGAGTAAGCATTCTGCCATTCGGATTTAACTTTCTCTACAAGATCCTTTCAGAGTTTAGCTTTAATAATTTAAGTTATTTTATTTATATATGTTTTTCTATACTCAGCTTGCTTCTCTTAAGTGTTATTCAGATATTTTTTATATTCAAGCTAAAAAAGCAGTAAAATCAAAAAAATGAAAGCTAAAAAACTTAGTAGAGATCAGCTTCACAACTTACTTGCACTCACAAGTTCATATATTCACGACTCTGCAAATCTATTCAGCTTAGCAAATAGCTCGTTAAAAGATATTAGTAAAAAGCTCTCTGAAGAAGGAAAAGCTGTTCTTAGTAGCGAAGAGCTTAATGATTTAAATCATTTAATAAATTTCTTAAAAGGCAGTGAATATCACTTTAGAGAGATCTTTACAGAGATACAAGATTCACAGAATGCTACTCAAGGAGAGTTTCACAATTATTCAAAATCCATTATAGATTTAAAAGACCTAATAGAGCTTGAGTTAATGGAAATCTTTACTTTAAAAAGAGTTAAAACTGAGGATAATATATACCAAAATAACGCCCTAATATACGGAAACTTCTCTTTAATAGCTAAAGCTGTTTTTAATTTAATCGAAAATGCTCTAAAACACAGTAATGGAGAGGTTAAAATCACACTTGATGACTCTAAAGATTACTGGAAGCTTAAAATATTATCACTAGAAAACAGTTTCAACCTCGATCTAGAAGAATCATTTAAGAACCTAAAACCTAGAACTTCTGGACATGGTTTAAAATCCGTAGCCGAGATACTTAAATATAATGATATAGAACTTGATATCAGCTCCCTGGTTAATCAAGGAACTGTTATCAGCCTGTTTTTTCCTAAATACCACGGACAAAAAAAAGAAATAAATAACATCATGCCAAATCCCGTCAATGAGAAGCAATTAATAATAAAAAAATCTACAACGCCTTTCTTAACTAAAATTCGGAGCAGTATAAATCTTCAAAATTTACTTATTTTGCTTAGTCTAATTACTCTGCTTTTTCTAACAAATATATTTAAAACTGAACTAGAAATTCAACAGCAAATAAATCAATTAGCGAGATTCAAACTCTCTCAGAAACAAGAAATACTGCTGAAAAATTTTAAACATATTATAGAGAATGATTCTAATTATTTAGCTAACTATAAATCTCTAAATAAATCCAGAGAAACATTAGTAAGAAAAATTATCCTTAAAGAAAAATTTCTTAAGTTCAACAATACCAAGCTAGAAGCATCTCAAATAAAGGCTCTAGAAAAATTTAGCCACAATCTAGATGACCTCTATGAATTAGATTATTTTTTAGCTGACCAGTATGAGATACAGGGCGATTTTAAAAATCAATGCCTATATGAACTCAAAGCTTTTTATAAACAGCTTCTGAACTCAGCTATGCCAAACTTAGAAAGAAGAGTTTTAGAGACTGGGGATTTAGAATTGAGTTTGAGATTGTTGATAATCAAGCACTAATCCAAAAACGCAGAAATTGGAGTTTTGGCAACAGTGCCTTAAACTACCCCAGAAAGACTCTCCAGACCAAGCACCTTAATAATCTCATTAGCATCAGCTGGATAAGTCTCATTTTCATCCATATCCACTTCTTTAATCGCAGTAGAAGGATCTTTCAAACCATTACCAGTGAGTATACAAACCACAGTAGAATTCTCTTTTACTAAGCCTTGCTTAGCAGCTTTTAAAAGACCAGCTACCCCAGTCGCAGAAGAAGGCTCGCATGCTATACCATCCATTTGATGCAAAAGTTTATAAGCATCTAATATCTCACGATCTGTAACTGAATCTATATGACCATTAGACTCGTCTAAAGCCCTATTCGCCTGTTCCCAGCTCGCTGGATTACCAATACGAATAGCTGTAGCAATGGTTTCTGGCTTATCAAAAACTCGTTTATTTACTATAGGTGAAGCCCCCTCTGCTTGAAAGCCATACATATGAGGTCTTTTCTGATTCTCTGGAACATACTCTTTAAAACCTTTCCAGTAAGCTGTTATATTACCTGCATTACCTACAGGTAAAAAGAGATAATCAGGACTTTCCCCAAGTTCATCCACTAGCTCAAAAGCTCCAGTCTTCTGTCCCTCAATACGATAAGGATTTAATGAATTAACTAACTCAATAGGATAATTTTCAGAAAGAGATTTTACTATGTTTAAGGCATCATCAAAATTACCCCTGACTTGAATAACTTTAGAACCATAGATCATTGCCTGTGAGAGCTTTCCAAGCGCCACATAGCCTGCTGGAATAATAACAAAAGATTCCATTTCATAGCCCATAGATCTTACTCTTGAAGCATAAGCAGCAGCAGCAGCACTAGTATTACCAGTACTTGCACAGATAATTTTTTTAGCCCCTTTCTCTACAGCCTTAGACACAGCCATAGTCATACCTCTATCTTTAAAAGAACCAGATGGATTAAGTCCCTCTATTTTACAGAAAACTTTTAGACCTTTTACGTGAGTAAGCTTAGCAATATTCATCGCTTCCACAAGTGGCGTACGCCCCTCACAGAGACTAACAATCGGTGTAGCATCCGTCACTGGCAAATATTTTTTATATCTATGAATAATCCCTTGGTAATGCATAATTTATGTTATCTGAAATATA
>JBMOEX010000042.1:0-17759 GCA_049314535.1 Vampirovibriophyceae bacterium
GTAGAGCCAAAGCTTCTAATTTAAAAGAGACGGCTGCACAACGTGCAGTTTCAAGGCTGACGAGGACGAATGACCGCAGTGTACGGGTAATTTCTAGCGATGCCGAGGATGCGAGCCATGTAAGTGGCTCATATCCGAGCAAGCGGAAATACAAGCTTGATTTATCAAGCTTACATGAGGATCATGAGGACGATGAAAACGCAGAAAATGGAGTTGTGCAGCCGTCTCTAAAGCCATCAGCTGAAACTCTTTTACATACTCAGGTATATAGAACTTTCCCTAACGCTAAGTTTATAGCCCATTTTCATTCATCATCTAGTGCCGTTCTATCTAAAGTTCTTTTAAAGCAAGGAATTAAGGCACTTAAACTAGAGGGATTTGAGCTTTTAAAGGCTCTTTCGGGTGTTTCGACTCATGACCATACTGAAATTTTACCGATCTTCCCTAATAACCAAGACATAGAAGAACTAGCTGATTTAATTCAACCAGTTATTGATAAGCTTGCTAATTCAGAAAAGCCTCTACATGCTTATCTACTAGCGGGACATGGTCTTTATACTTGGGGGAGTACAGTGAGTGAAACGATTAGACATGTAGATGCTCTGAATACTTTAATTGAATCCTATTTACTTGAGATGCAGTTAAATAAAGTCATTCATGAGAAGGAAGAAGCTGTAGAAGTATGACATTATTAAAAATTTTTGATGAAGCCGCAAATCTAATCTGTGAGTCAGAGGATTTAGAATTTATTCAAAATTCTTTAGGCTCTTCGGGAGTATCTATAGAACACTGGGATTCCCCTCCTGTAGAAGATTTTAGTGATGCAGAGGTACTTAAATTTTATGAAAATGAAATCGAAAAGATTAAAAACAATTATGGTTTTAAAGCAGTTGATTTAATGTCTGTAAATCCTGAACTGGTTCATAGAGAGGATTTCCCAGTCATAAGAAATAAATTTTTAAAAGAGCATACACACGCAGATGATGAGGTTAGGTATTTTATTTCTGGTTCAGGTCTCTTTACCATCCATCATTTAGACAGAGTCTATAGCATCCTTTGCTCTGCTGGTGACTTTATTAGAGTTCCAGCTAATACTTGGCATTGGTTTGATATGGGTTTGATGCCACAGTTCAAGTGCCTGAGATTCTTTAGTGATGAAAGTGGCTGGATACCTTGTTATCATGAAGAATCGATTTCACATCGTTTTGATTTGGACCCAAAATCTTTAGCTTAAATCAGGAAAATTCCAATACAATAATTTAATACCATGCCTAAAGCCATACTTACTGATATCGAAGGAACTATTAGTTCAATTAGCTTTGTTAAAGATGTTCTCTTCCCTTATGCAAGCGAGAGACTAGAAGATTTTATACTAAGTAACTTTGAGCATGATCCATTTTTACTTTCTATTATTGAAGCTACTTTAGAAGAGCTTAAGCAAGATAAGCTTACTGGGCTTAATTATGACTCTAATCAAGATGATTGCACTGTTGCCGAACGTGCAAATTCAAGGCTGAGGAGGACGAATGACCGCAGTGTACTGCGGGTACATGAGGATCATGAGGACGACGAAAACGCAGAAATTGGAGTTCCGCAACAGTGCAATGATGCTATTTTTGAAACACAGGTATATACTGCTATTCAGGCTTTAAAAACTTGGAGTCTGGAAGATAGAAAAATTACCCCCTTAAAAGATTTACAGGGATTAATCTGGCAAGAAGGTTTTAGGAAAGGCTTATTTAAGGCACCTTTATACCAAGATGCCCTTGATTTTTTCTTAAATATGAAAGGCAAAGGCTTGCCGATCTATGTTTATTCATCAGGGTCTATTCAAGCTCAGAGATTGTTTTTTGAATTTTCTGAATTCGGTGATGTTCGTTATTTATTTTCTGGTTTCTATGATACTAAGATAGGCTCAAAGAAAGAATCTGCTTCTTACCTGAAAATCGCAAATGATATCAATTTAAATCCGGAAGATATTTTATTTTTAACTGATATTAAAGATGAATGTAGAGCCAGTGAAGGAGCTGGATTATTAACCATACAAGTAGTGAGGGAATCTTTAAACAGTGATATGAGTCTTGATAGTTCAATTGCGAGTGGTAGTTCTATTGAAAGAACTAGAAAGGTGATTAGTGATTTCAGCGAATTATCTGAGATACTATAAGAATGTTGTTTAAATCTTGTTTTGATTAGCGAAGTGGATATTTTATGAAAAAGCCTTATAGGCATATTTTTAATTACTTACCTTCCTATCTCTGGGGTACGGTTTGTCTAATTGCGGTAAATATCTTAGGTGCTTATATTCCACAGCTAGTTAAGGATTCGGTAGATTTATTGCAAGCTTATTCTAGTGGGGGACTTAACAGTACAGGACTTTCGAGTAAATTAAATTTGATTCTTCTTTTCATGGGTGGATCAGCGATATTAATGGCTTTTTTAAGAGCTAAATCACGTCATATAATTTTTGGCGTAGGCAGGCAAGTGGAGTTTGATTTAAAGAAACAGATTTTCAATCACGTACTGCATCTGGAACCTGCTTTTTTTGAAAAGAAAAAGGCTGGGGATTTGATTTCTATTATCAGTAATGATGTTCAGTCTTTTAGGGCAGTGGCTGGCTTTGCGATACTGAATATTTTAAACAGTGCTATCGCTTTTATAGTCATAGTTCCATTGATGTATAAAACTAATAATATTCTGACTATTAGTTTTCTTGCTTTAATCCCAGTCTTAATACTGGGTGTTACTTTATGTAGCCGAAGCATTAAAGCTCACCAAGAGGCTGTGCAGGAGATACTCGCTAAAATCAGTAATTTTATAGAACAGAATTTAAGTGGGATTCATATTATTAAAACCTTTGGGCAAGAAGCTGCTGAAATAGAGAGGTTTTCACAAGAAAATAATGGGCTACTTAAAGAATATCTTCTTTTAATAAGAGCACGAAGTCTTATTAGCCCAGTAATGAAGGTGATTGCGAGCCTTGGCTTTATTTTATTACTTTGGCTTGGTGGTAAAGCTGTTATAGAAGGGACTTTTAGCTTTGGTGATTTTGCTGCATTTTCTTTATATATTGAAAGATTGATTTGGCCAATCACCATGCTCGGTTGGCTAATAACAATAGTCTACAGAGTTCAAGTGAGTGCTGAGCGTATTGAGAATATTTTAAATACTGTGCCAAGCATTGCGGACACTGTAGATACAGTACACAAGACCACTTTTGACTCTGAGATTAACTTTAAAACTTTAGGGGTGAAGATTCTGAAGGGCAAGAAAATAGCGATTATCGGTGCTATCGGCTCAGGTAAAAGCCAATTAGGAAAGAAGCTAATGCATTTAAGAGAGCTCGAAGCTGCTGAAATTTTTATAGATGATATAGATCTTAAAAATATTAATCTGGAAGACTTACGCAGACTGATAAATATGGTGCCGCAGGAAAATTTTCTGTTCTCTACAAGCATTAAAGAAAATATATCTTATGCTAAAGATCTTAGTGATCTAGAGATAGAAGCTTTAGCTAAAGCCGTGGGCATACATGATGAAATTATGAGATTCGAAAATGGCTATGAAACTATAGTAGGTGAACGCGGCATAACTCTTTCTGGCGGGCAGAGACAACGGATTGCGATAGCTAGAGCTCTTGCGATTAATCCAGAAGTACTTATTCTTGATGATTCATTAAGCAGTGTGGATAATGCTATAGCTTCGACGATTCTTACTAATATTAATAAATTAAGAATGGGCAAGACGACGATATTTATTACGCATAAGCCACAGATAGCTGAGCTTTGTGATGAGGTTTTTGTTATGGAGAATGGGAAACTTACTCTTAGATTAGGAAAATAGAAACGATTGTGATTTGCTGTGGCATACTATTACTATGAGCCTTCATGACATTAAGACTCCAAAGTATATTACTCCATGTCCCATTGAGGAAGCAGCTTTAGAGCTTCGCTTTCAACCGAATCTTCCAGTTGACATTATTTTGGGTATGGTTTTTAAAGGTTTAGAAGGTTATTCTAATTTAACGAAATTGCCAATTTTGCAATTACCAGAATTTATAAGAGAGAGCGATCCAAATTTAATCTATAGTCCTTATTACAAGTTAGAAAAAGATTCTTTTGTTCTGCAAATTGGTCCTAGAATTTTAAGCTTTGTATGTTTGCGAGATTATGTAGGTTGGGAAAATTTTTACGGCGAATTTACAAGAATTTTGAAAGTATATTCAGATTTAAATATATTTGATCATGTTGAAAAAATAGGATTGAGATATATTGACTTTTTCCCAGAAGTTAATGTATTTGAAAAAATTAATATTAAATTGAGCTATGATGAAACCATTTTCAGTAAAGGTTCTCGATTCCTCAAGCAAGAATTTACGAAGGATGATTTTAGTGTTGCGATTTCTATAAATGATTCGGCAAAGTTTAATGATCAAACTGGCTCTATGATTGACATTGATGTAATGAGTAATAATGTTGCCTCAATGGATGATATAAAGGGTTCTTTGGAAAAAGCTCATGATTATGAAAAAATATTTTTCTTTTCTTTGCTTGAACAGAATTTTCTCAACAGTCTTAATCCAACTTACGAGAAAGGATAAAAATTATGACAAATTCTTTAATTGATAATAGTAATGATTTTTATAAATCTTGTAACAATAATAAGATATCTGGACCAGTCGCGGCCTTGGCAACTTGCTTAGCTTTTCAAGGTGTTCTCCTTCCGTCATCTTTAAAAAGCAATCAATCAATTTATTCAAATCATAATTTCAATGAGACTTCTAGATTGATCTCTGAGAAAAATAATGACGGGACTGGAACTATTAATCTATATTATTTATTCCTAAACTGTTTGATGAATGGTGATTCTACTGCAAAAAATAATTTCACTCATCCGCAAAAGTATAATGATTTTCTAATTGAAAATTTGGAGGAATTACTTGCTTGAAAATAGAAGATATTTCTTTATATCTCCCAAAGTATTTAACTCCAAAAACAGATAAGCAGTTAAAAGATGAAATTAGAAATTTTTGTCAAGGGGTAAAGAGTCAACAATTTTATGCTAATCAACTACTGGAAGAGCCAGAAATTTTACAAGGTGATGTGATTGAAGAAGTGCCAATTTGGAACTACAATGAAGACGCACCTAAATTTCTCAGTGGTAAAATTTTAGTTCTATCAAATGCTTGTGATATAAGCCCTGAAAACCTCCGCAAATATACTCCAAATTTATTATATAGTCCAATTGTAGATCTTAATCGTTGGGCAGAGGGTTTGAAGCAGAAATTTAAAAATGAGGTTGTTAATATAGATAATTTAGTAAAGGCTATTAAGAATCAGGAAAACAGTAATTTTTTTTATTTACCAAATTTACAAGGTAAAGAATGTTTTACTCGGCTAGATATGATATTTAATATGCCAGTAACAGAACAGCGTTACTTGGAATTATCGAAAAACAAACTTGCTTGTTTAAGTAATTTTGCTTATTTTCTTCTCCAATTTAAATTATCAATTCATTTCTGTCGCACACAAGGTGATGCTGAACGCAATAATAAAATAAATGAAAGACCTTGAACTACTTAAATTAATCGCTGAATTCGCTAAGCCTTATAGGAAGGTACTTTTACTTTCTTTAATTTTATTACCATTAAGCTCTATCGCTTTTTCTTTACAGCCATATTTAATGCAGAGAGCTATAGATGGTCCTCTGAAAGCTGGTAACTATGCTGAATTACAGGTATATATAATTATTTTCCTTGGCGCTATTTTTTTTAATTTCTGTATTCATTTGATGCAAATTTATGTCATCAATAGTACTGCTCAGAAAATCATTACAGATATTAGGCTTAAGCTTTTTGATCATTTAGAGAAGTTACCGATGACTTTTTTCGATAAAAATCCTGTTGGTAGGTCTGTTACAAGGCTTACTAGTGACGTAGAACAGCTTTCTGACAGCTTTGCGGGTGGTATGATTTCCGTAATTATAGACTGTTTAAATATAATAACTATTATAGTTTTCATGTTAGTGATTAACTGGAAGCTCTGTCTCTGTATCGTCTCATTTTTAATTCCAGTGGCTTTTTTAGCTAAATATTTTCAAGATAGTTTTAGAGAATCTAATCATCTAGCTAGGCAGAAGCTTTCTGTCTTAAACTCTTTTTTACAGCAGAATATAGTCGGTATCTCAGTCGTACAGATGCTTAACTGTGCTGATAAAAATAAACGAATTTTCGATGCCTCTAACCAAGAGTATTTTAAAGCTAATGATAAGAGCATTTGGGCGGATGCTAATTTTTCTGCGGGGATTGAGCTGGTGAGTATATTTAGCCTGCTTGCTCTACTTTTTTTAAGTAAAGAGATCCTTCTGAGCCAAGCATTAACTATAGGTGTACTCCTATCTTTCTTGCAGTATGCTCAGTCCTTATTTGAGCCAGTGCGTAATCTCAGTGATAGATTTACTATCATTCAGTCTGGTTTTACTGCTGCGGAAAGAATAAATGAGCTATTAAAAGAAACTGGAGCTATCCAAGATAAACAGCAGTCTCTGGAATACTCTCCAGTAGGCTGTTTGACTGAGATTGATAATTCTAAAGAAGCGATCTTTAAAAGCGAATATTTAATTGAGTTTAATGATGTTTGGTTTCGTTACAGCGATTCAGAAGATAGTCCTTGGATTTTAAAAGGGGTTAGTTTTAAAATTAAACCTTATGAATTTGTGGCGATAGTAGGAGCCACTGGTTCAGGCAAAAGCAGCATAATTAAACTTTTAACCAGGCTCTATGAGCCGCAGCAAGGTGAAATTAAAATTAACGGTCATGATTTAAAAGACATTCCCTCAGCTGATTTAAGAGAATTTATGGGAGTTATACATCAAGATTCATATATATTTGCTGGTGATCTACGTTCTAATATAGAACTACGCCGCACAGATATTAATTTAGATAGGGCTAAGCCTTTTCTAGATAGATTAAACATGAATTTAGATACTAAACTTAATGAAAGAGCCACGAATATATCTTCTGGAGAAGAACAGTTAATTAATTTCGCTAGAGCGGTAGTGAGTGAGCCACAGCTTTTAATATTAGATGAAGCCACAGCGAAAATAGATCTTAATACAGAAGCCTTTATTCAAGAGGAATTGGAGCATTTTCGTAAAAATAGAACACTGTTAGTGGTAGCTCATAGGCTTGAGACTATTAAAAATGCAGATAAAGTTATTTTTATTCAGGCTGGGGTCGCGAGTTTGCAGGTTAATTAATCAATTATTTTATTTTTGTAACTTTGTATTTAAATGAGAATTTCTGAGTTTGATAAAAAAAATCCATTACTTAGCAATTTTCTACCTTTGAAGCAAGCAATTGTTAATTTTGCTAGGAGAATAGATCAAGTTATTGATCAGAGCTTAAACCTCCTCGATCCATTATCAAACAGATATTTAGCACTTTCAACGCCGAACGGAGTACAGATTCACATGATGGTATTTGGTAATTCTGATGAGGGTAGATTTCCAAAAGGTGTAAAGTTGGGTGGTGGTTGTGAAGGTAGAGTTGAAGATATTGGTAATCAAATAGTTATAAAAAGAGGGTTAGAAGTTGATCCTAATGAAGTTGATATGTTTAATGTACTCAGAGATCAAGGTGTAAATGTACCTAAAGTGATTGACCATGGATATGTGGGCGATGAATATTGTATAAAGATGGAAAAAATTATTGGTAGAACATTACATGATGTTCTACAAGACCCTAATATCAGTAAAGATTTTTTATTGCAGGTAAGAAAAAACTTGGCAGAACAGTATGACAAGATGGTAGATCTTTACCATGGAGATGCAGGAGCTGTGGAAAATTATATTATTCGTGATAATGGAGAAGTCTATATTATTGATGTTTCTCAGGGCGGGAGACAAGAAAATAAATCAAAAGAAGAAAGCTTGAGATTTTAGAAATTATTGACTTTGAAGCTAGAAAAAGAGATTGGTGGTAGAAGATTTAACTACTTATTATCAAATCAAGATTAATTAGATCTTTGTAAGTTTTAATAGATTCTAATTTAAAAAGTAAATGAATGTAAGAGTCTTAGGGAGATAATTTTGGGCATGCTAGATGCTATTAAAGGACTTTTTAGTTTTATACCAGGTTTAGGTGGAGCGAAAGCAGCTCCACCAAGACAGCCTGCTAGGCTCTCCTCATCTCCACTTCATTCGAGGAATGCTCTTCGAGGAATATCACAGCCTGTAAATGCGAGTGGGCAGGAGGCTATTTCCTTACCAGTCGGGCCAGAAGAATTTGAAGAAGTTTTCAACTATATTAAAAAACTTATGAAAAATCCTTTTAAATTAGGCATGCATCCGATTCCTCCTGAAGTCTGCGTTATAGCCCAAAAAATGGCAAGCGTCAGCAAAGAATTAGCTAAGAAAATCGGAATACCGCTGGAAAAATTAATTGAGTTGAGTAATCAATTTAAGACAAAAGGTATTACTCCTGGCGCGATTATTGGGTCTAAAGGTATCCTCACTAAACTTATAACTTTTTATGAACAGAGCTTTAAGGTGAGCAAAGAAGCTATGGCACCTGCCTAAGTTTAAATCCTTTAAAGGCACTGTTGCCGAGCGTGCAAGTTCAAGGCTGAGGAGGACGAATGACCGCAGTGTACTGTAGGTACATGAGGATCATGAGGACGACGAAAACGCAGAAATTGGAGTTCGGCAACAGTGCCTAAATAAATTTATTTTTAAAATCTATTCGACTCATATATGAATAAGCTACACTAATTCACGTGGTAATTAAAATCGGTATTCTAGGATGTGGTACTGTCGGCTCTGGGCTTCTTGAGCTGCTGAGAAATTATCCTGAAATTCAAGTTCAAAAAGTCGCAGTAAGAGACCTGCCAAAGGCTCTTAATCTGGGATTATTGGATACGGCATTGTTTACCAATAACCCTGAAGAGATAGTCACTGACCCAGATGTAGAAGTAGTAGTCGAATTAATGGGAGGCATAGAGCTTACTAAAAAGCTTTTAATACTCGCATTAAATAATAAAAAGCATATTGTTACAGCAAATAAAGACCTTATTGCGACAGCTGGTGAAGAGCTTTTCGCCGTAGCTAAAGCGAATGGTAAAACTATATTTTATGAAGCTGCTGTGGCGGGCGGTATTCCGATTATTACTAATCTAAAACAGAGTCTTAAAGGTAATGTGATTAAGAGATTATTTGGGATTATTAATGGAACTACTAATTTTATTCTTGATCAAATGAAAAGAAAGGGGGCTTCTTTCTCTGATGCCTTAGCTCAAGCTCAGGAACTGGGTTACGCAGAATCTGACCCGACTAATGATGTAGATGGGCATGATGCTGCTTATAAAATAGCTATTTTAGCTTCGATTATTTCAGGCAAGAAAATCGACATGACGAAAATCTATCGTGAAGGCATTCGTAATATATCTCAGGCTGATATTAAGTCTGCTGAGAAAAGAGGCTATGCGATTAAGCTTTTGGCTATAGCTCTAAATGAGGGCGATGAATTAGATATTCGAGTTCACCCAGTATTCGTCCCTAAAGAAAAGACTTTAGCTAATGTAAATGCTGAGAATAATGCTGTAATGATAGATGGTTCTGCGGTAGGTGAGCTTACCTTTATCGGTCGTGGAGCAGGTTCTCTTGCTACCGCAAGCTCAGTGCTTGGTGATCTGCTGATGTTAATGAATCAGGGAGCTAATATCAGCTCACAGTTTATGGTGGCACCGCATACGGAAGAGGCTAAATTAAAGTCTATTGATGATGTTAAAAACCCTTTCTATATAAGAGTTTCCATGCATGATAAAGTAGGCGTCTTAAAAGATTTAGGTTTAATTACTGAGCGTAATAACGCTAATGTGAGGTTTATAGATCAGTATGAAGTTACTGGAGACTCTGCCCTAGCTGATTTTATGATAGATCCTATCTCCGAGAAGTCGATGAAGCAGATGCTTAAAGAAATTCAGGAATTACCTTCGATTAAAGCTGTGGAGAGTGTTATTAGGGTTTTAGATGTTTAGATTAGCCTAATGTCATGAATTTCTAAACATGATAAAGTAGTATTCGTGGAAACTGTAAGTAAAGTAGAACAAAATTTTAGGTTAACTAGAACACACCTCTGTGGCACCCTAGTAGAAGCTAATGTTAATCAAGAAGTGGTACTAGCTGGTTGGGTAGACACTCGCAGGGATCTAGGTGGCATAGTTTTTCTAGAGCTTAGAGACCATAAAGGGCAGATTCAGTTAGTAGCTGACCCTGATAAAAACCCAGATGTGCATAGAATTTTCCAACAGGTTAGAGCCGAATATGTAATTGCTGTTAAGGGTGTAGTAAGTGTTAGACCAGATGGTTCAGAGAATACCTCTTTGAAATCGGGTGCTATAGAGATTTATCCTTCTGAAGTAGAAATACTTAATGAATCTAAAGTCTTACCTTTCCCTTTAGATAAGGTGGAAGAGGTTAATGAAGATTTAAGATTGAGGTATAGATACCTAGAATTAAGACAGGAACATAAACGTAAGCATTTAGAAAACAGGCATAAGGTCGTTCACGCCGTGCGTAATTACCTTAGCGATGAAGGTTTCCTTGAAATAGAGACGCCGATTTTATCCAAATCCACTCCAGAAGGAGCTCGTGATTATTTAGTGCCGAGTAGAGTTCACCCGAATAATTTCTACGCTCTGCCACAGTCACCGCAGATTTATAAACAGTTATTAATGATGAGTGGAGTTAATAGATACTATCAGATCGCAAGATGCTTTAGAGATGAGGATCTTAGAGCTGACAGGCAGCCAGAATTCACTCAGATAGACATTGAGATGAGTTTTATTAATCAAGAACATGTTATCACTGTTACAGAAGGTCTTATTAAAAAGGCTTTTTCTGCTGTAGGAGTAGAGGTAGAGACCCCATTTCCAAGAATAGAATATGATGATGCCATTAATCGCTTCGGTTCTGATGCACCCGATTTAAGATTCGGTATGGAATTAATAGACTTTACTGAATTTATGTCTAAGTCTGAGTTTCAGGCATTTGCTAGCGTCGCTAATAGTGGAGGTTTAGTAAAAGCTATTAATTATAAAGGTGGAGCGAGGCTGAGTAGAAAAGACTTTGATGATTTAAAAGATTTCGTTACTACTAAAGAGATGGGAGCGAAAGGTCTTGCTTGGATAGCTTTTAAAGATATGGGTGAAGGTAAATTTGAAATTAGTTCTCCTATAGCGAAATTCTTTACTGAAGAGCAGATGCAAGAACTTCAAGCGAAGGCCGAAATAGAACCAGGGGATGCTTTACTTTTTGTTGCTGATAAAGCAAAGATTGTTCACTATGTTTTAGCTAAATTAAGAATATTCTTAGCTAAAAAAGATGGACTTATAGATCCTAAAGATAGAAAGCTCGTTTGGGTAGTGAATTTCCCGATGTTTGAATATGATGAAAGATCTAATCGTTATAAAGCTAATCATCACCCATTCACGCTTCCACATAATCAAGACGTTGATAAATTAGAGACTGATCCTGCTGCTGTTAAAACATATGCTTACGATATAGTTTTTAATGGTATAGAATTAGGTGGCGGTTCTATCAGAGTTCATAATAAGAAAGTCCAAGAGAAAATTTTTAAAGCTTTAAACATAGATGATGAAACGGCTCAAGAGCGTTTTGGCTTTTTATTAGAGGCTTTAGAATTAGGTGCTCCTCCACACGGTGGTATAGCTTTAGGTTTAGATAGATTTATCATGCTACTTTCTAATACCGATAGTATTAGAGACGTTATCGCTTTCCCTAAAAATCAGTCAGCTTTCTGCCAGCTTACTTCAGCACCTTCACCTGTGGATCAGGAACAGTTGGATGAGCTGTATCTATCTTTAGTGGAGCCGGAGTAGGGTTTCTTATTCTATGCCACTGACGGAAGATGAATTAGAGGAGCTACTCTCTGAGCAGGAGTCAAGTCGGGTAGAGAAATCTAGTTCTTTTAAAGATATCAATAAATATAGCGAAGCTGTTTGTGCGTTTTCTAACAATCTTCCTAATCATACTGAGGATAGTTATTTAATTTTAGGGGTAGATGATAAGACGGGTGAAGCTGTTGGAGCAGCAGTCACGGATGAAATATTAAAGAATCTTGGAGAACTCCGTGATTCAGGTAATATTCTCCCTAAGCCTAATATAAATATTGAAAAAGTTTCACTTGAAGATGGAGATATCGTAATTATTACAGTAAGTCCACATCCATTTCCACCAGTGAGATTTAAGGGGCGGGTGTGCATTAGAATTGGTCCAAGAAAAGGTGTTGCTACAGAAGCTGAAGAAAGGAGTTTGTTAGAGAAAAGACTATCTCAAGCCAAAACATTTGATGCTAGACCTTGCCTAGAAGCTAGTCTTGATGATTTAAATATCCCTCTATTTAAACTAAGCTATCTTCCCCGTGCGATTGACTCAGAGACACTTGCAGAAAACCATCGTGAGATTAAAAATCAGTTAGCCTCACTTAGATTTTATGATTTAAAACTAGGTTATCCAACTAATGCAAGTTTGCTTACTCTCTGTGACAACGTTAAATATTATATACCTGGCGCTTATATACAATACGTTAAATATCATGGAGTGTCGGTGGATGCAGAAGTTCTCAGAGAGAGAGAATTTGTAGGTGATCTAATTACTGTAATGAGCGAATTAGACTTATTCATTAAAGATCTTGTTGAGACTAAACCTGTTTTCCACACATCTTTATCTGAAAAACTTATTCATTCATATCCATCTCGGGCAATTAGAGAATTATTGAATAACGCGATAATGCATAGAGATTATGAATCAAATGCCCCAATTGGGTTTTATGAGTTTTTAGACAGGATTGAAATCGTAAATCCGGGCGGACTCTATGGCGCAGCTACTGCAAGTAATTTTCCTCATCAAAATGACTATAGAAATCCAGTTCTAGCCGAGGTCCTAAAAATCCTTGGCTATGTAAATAAATTTAATAGAGGTATAATAACAGCAAAGAATGAATTGAATTTAAATGGCAATCCAGATGCTAAATTTAGCTACGATCAGCCTAATCACTTTGGAGTGACTATTTATAAGAAATTATAATGATGAATACTATAGTTTTTTTTAATAACAAGGGTGGAGTTGGAAAAACGACAAGTATCTATCATGTAGCTTGGATGCTATCGGAATTAGGTCACAAAGTACTTGCAGTAGATTTAGATCCACAATGCAATCTATCTTCAATGTTTCTTTCTGAAGAAAGACTGGCTGAGATCGTCAATCGTGAATCTGGTGTTAGTTTGACCATATTAGATTCACTTGAACCCATTACTGAAGGGGAAGCCTATGTTCCTGTTCATATTGAATCAATTAGTGATAATGAAAATATTTCTTTATTGATTGGAGACCTCTCTCTTTCTGGCTTTGAAGACCAGTTAAGTAAAAAGTGGACCGATTGTCTTAATGGTGAAATTTTTGCTTTTAAAATAAGTTCTATTTTTAAAACTTTGCTGGAAGATGCATCTAAACGCAGTGAGGCCGACTACATACTAATAGATGTGGGACCTAATTTAGGAGCCATTAATAGATCAGTTCTCATTAGTACTAATTTCATCATAATACCTGTAGCTCCAGATCTATTTTCCTTACAGGGTATGAAAAATTTAGGTGCGGCGATAAAACGCTGGAAAGAAGAGTGGGAGGAGAGGGTTAATAAATTTCCACCTAATAAAGATAAAAGCTTACTTGCTGATGGCAAGATGTTACCGCTTGGTTACATCATTATGCAATATTCAGCAAAAGAAGACAGACCCGTTAAAGCTTTTTCACAGTGGTTTGATAGAATACCAAATGTCTACAACGAACACATCTTAAAGACAACATTAGACACTAACGTTTCTGTTAATAATGACCCAAATAAAATAGCTTTTATCAAACACTACCATAGCCTAGCTCCTCTTTCTCAGGAGGCACGTAAACCTATGTTTTTACTAAAACATGCAGATGGTGCTATCGGCTCTCATGCTGAAGCTGTAACAAAATGCCATGAAACCTTTGAAGCTTTGAGTTATCGGATCATAGCAAGGATTAATGAGACTCGGTAAATTTCATATGTGCTAGATAGTATTATGTGGTTTCTGTTGTTTTGCTAAAATTATAATCATGCGCAGCGATTTAATTAAAAAAGGTTTTGATAAAACTCCACACAGAAGCCTTCTTAAAGCTACTGGAGTAATTAAAGACGATAGTGATTTTGATAAACCTTTTATCGGGGTCTGTAATAGTTATATAGACTTGATTCCAGGACATGTACACCTTCAAGAGTTTGGCAGAGTCGTTAAAGAAGAGATTCGCAAGGCTGGTGGTGTGCCTTTTGAGTTTAATACTATTGGTGTGGATGATGGTATTGCGATGGGGCATATCGGTATGCGTTACAGCCTTGCTAGCCGTGAATTGATTGCAGATTGCTTAGAGACAGTGGTAGAAGCTCATAGGCTTGATGCTTTAGTCTGTATCATGAACTGCGACAAAATAGTCCCGGGGATGATGCTCGGAGCGGCTCGGGTAAATATTCCTACTATCTTCGTTTCCGGTGGACCTATGGAAGCAGGCACTCTTAGTGATGGTACTAAAGTTGATTTAGTTTCTGCTTTTGAGGCTGTTGGTGCTTATGCAAAAGGGGACATTGATGAAAAAAAACTTAAAGAGATAGAAGATAATGCCTGTCCCACTTGTGGCAGTTGCTCTGGAATGTTTACTGCTAATAGCATGAACTGTCTTTTAGAAGCTATCGGCATGGCATTACCTGGAAATGGCTCTATACTAGCGACAGATAATGGACGCTTAGAATTAGCTCGCAGTGCTGCTCGCCAAATTCTGGAAATTTTTAGAGCCGATTTAAAGCCTAGGGATATTATTACTATGGATAGTATAGATAATGCTTTTACTCTAGATGTCGCGATGGGAGGCTCTTCTAATACAGTTCTGCATACTTTAGCGATAGCTCAGGAAGCTGGATTTGACTATCCTATCGAAAGGTTAAATATGATAGCTGCTCGCACACCATATATCTGTAAAGTAAGTCCGAGCTCGCCAGATATTCATATGGCAGACGTGCATCGCGCTGGCGGCGTTTCAGCTATTTTAAGTGAGCTTGCTAAGCGTCCAGGCTTATTAAATCTAGATAAGCCGACTGTTACCTTAAAGACTCTTGGCGAGAATATCGCCACTGCTGATATTCTAGATGAAAGAATTATTCGTAGATTAGATAATCCTTATTCACAGACTGGTGGATTAGTCGCTCTATTTGGTAATATAGCCCCTGCTGGCGGCGTGGTTAAATCCGCAGGTGTAGTCGCAGAGATGCTTGTACATAGTGGACCTGCAAAAGTCTTTACCTCTCAAGATGAGTGTTTAAAAGCTATATATGCAAATCAAATCCTAGAGGGTGATGTAGTCGTCATTATTTATGAAGGGCCGAAAGGTGGACCTGGTATGCCAGAGATGTTAGCTCCTACTAGTGCCATTATGGGAGCTGGTTTGGGTGGTAAAGTCGCCTTAATTACAGATGGACGCTTTAGTGGTGCGACTAGAGGAGCTTGCATCGGTCATATATCACCAGAAGCTGCTTCTGGAGGACCTATTGGCATTATTCAAAATGGAGATATTATTGATATAGACATTCCTAAGCAGAGTATTAATGTAAGACTATCTGATGAAGAGATTCTTAAGAGACTTGAAGCGAAATTGCCTTTTGAGGCTAAGATTAAGCATGGTTGGTTAGCACGTTATACGTATTTCGTTACTAGTGCGGATACTGGGGCTATTTTACGTGTTCCTAATAATTAAGCTTTTAAGCTGATCTTTTCCTGAATTAATCTTTAATTAAATAGCTACAAAGCTGCATTGGACTTGATCTTATTCTTTATCATTTAAATATAAAGTTTTTTTAATAAATCTTCTCGCCTAGATGGGTAAGAAAACAGAGGAGACTCATTTATGTTTAGAGGGATTTTAAATTTTTCATTAATACTGATTTTATCGTTTTTAGTTAGCTTCGCACCAGCTAATGCTTTTGACGCGGATGCAAGGTTTACTTTAACACCATTTAATAAAGAAATATCACCAAGAGTGGACGCTTTTTATAAAGGGAACGATAAAAATGCTAAGCCTGTAAAGTTCGTTAATTTAGAAGCTAGCGTAGATGGAGAATCTGGCGAGGCTATAACTCTTGAAGAGGACACGGATGAAGAGAAAAAATATTCTTTCTTATTACCAGGAATAGTCACAGATGCTGTTCAGAACCTTTTTAATACAGAGTTCTTAAAAGGACAGAAAAGAATAGTAGTAGGTCTTAAATCTGTGGATTCAATAGTGGGAGCTTTTTCTGATTCTGTAGTCGAGGCTTTAAAAGCGCAGGGACTTAAAGTCAAAAAGAGTGTAGAAAGTATAGAGAGTATAGAAAATGTGACTCTTAAGTTTAAAACGGCTAAAGTAGGGGCTGTAAGAACTCTTCGTAATCCAAATGTAGTAACTTTGAAAGGTGATTTGGTTAGAGTTTTAAATGAAGATGGTTTAGGTACTAAAAGTAATTTAGCGAGAGGAAGATTTACCATTAAATTTACTCAAGATACTGCCGCTGACTAAACTCTTCACTGAAAAGAGACTGGCAAAATGCCTAAAATGGAATAGCGCTGAAGTCTCATAAATGATTTGAAACTAATCAAAGAATCTCTGCTAGATTGATAGCAGAGATTCTTTGTTTTGAGTCTATTTTTTTGTAAGCAGATGCTGAGTTTAGGAATCTTTTTATTGATTTTTGTTATTAGCTCGCCGATTGGGATGAGTATCTGGTTTATCCATGCTTTAATCAGTATTTTTACACTTACTCAAGCTTGTAAAATCTCTCAATACTATTTAATTTGGTTTTTATTTTTAATTACTTATTTCTTTGCAGCTAATTCTAGACTGAGTTTAGAGTATTTATTAATCTCCTCTGCTTGTTTAATTTTTGGTGCATCTAAATTTTGGTTAGATTTAGATACAAGAAAGCGTTTCAGAATATTATTAGTAGTTTTTATCGCTTTAAGTATCTGTGATTTTTTTAAATTCTCGTTTTCAGAGCTTGGAAGCTTACTTATGTGGGTGCCAGTATTTCTGGTTACCTATCTGAGAGATGATGATAGCCTAATACCTAAACTAAAAAGAAAGTTCTTGGGTTTACGTTTAGGGACTTTTATTTACTTAGGCTTCCTTATCATGCTTTTCTTTTTAAATAAAAAAATAACTTTTTTGGCTCAAGTACTGAGTTTCAGGGTGTATTTGCGCTCTAGATTGATTTATATTTTAGCTTCTGTCTTAATTGGCTTAAGTTTTATATTCAAAGAAAAGTTAATTCACTTTATAGAAAAATCTATTCAACCACGCTTATTAATCTGGCAGGGAGCTTTTGAGGGTTTTTTACAGAAGCCTCTATTCGGCCATGGTTTTGGGACTTTCGTCTTAGACTTTCCTGCTCATCGTCATTTGGAACAGGTTTTAGGCGCTCACAGTAATGAGCAAGTAAATCATGGTCATAATCTTTTTATACATTATGCTTTTGAGCTTGGTTTAGTAGGTTTAATTTTAGTGGTAGCACTATTCTATCTAGTTGCAGTTAAAGCACCGCAAGCTTTGCCCTGCCTAGCTTTGATTGGTGCTACTGATAGTAATTTACAGTCATTTAATCAATTCCTGCTTATGGGGCTAATCATAATGCC
>JBMOEX010000043.1:0-17751 GCA_049314535.1 Vampirovibriophyceae bacterium
AGGTACTTTCCCATGCTCTGTAATAATGCCTTTAAGTAATTTCTCTACTGCATTGTGACATTTCTCTACACATGTTAGATACATTTCCCCATCAAAAGAGACCTGAGCTGCTCTCAAATCATACTTAGCTATTTTCAACCAATTGTCTGTATCTTTTTTCAATCCAATATTCTAATAATTTTACTTAATTATATCTAACAATCTCTTTATTACAGCAATATTTGTTTATTCTCTTCGCAGCCTCAAAATCCAGCTCCCCAAGATCATTTAAATCATGCGTCCAGTAAGTGACCTTTACATAAGCCCACTTCAAGATTATTTCAGGATGATGATTCATTTCTTCTCTCTATTGATGTATAAACTAGGATTGCGTTACTAAAACTTTAGCAGGCTCACGACTCTGAACTGATAATCGAATTAAGCTATTCAAATGATCGGCAAGAGTATCCCAGCTTCGGGCTTCTCTGTATTTATCACCCTTTGCAATCATCTCTGTTTCAAACAAAGGATTTAGCCTTGCTTGCAATTCATGATTTTTTATTGCCAATATAATGTCCTCGGGTTTATCTAGAAGATTTACAGAGCCGTTTGATAGAGATGAAGATGTTTCAGTTTCGTTTCTTTTCGTAAATGTAATCATGTGATGAGCCAGTGATGCAGCCAGAGTCCCACTGTGGTCAGTTGCTCCACGTGGCATTGGAAGGAAAGAATATAAGTTTGACTTAAGAGCTTGGCTTATCTCTGCATCAGTTTGATTTAAATGCAAGTAGATTGGTATTTTCCTTTCGAAAGCAGGTATTTCACCAGATCGCACTCCTATTTTACTTAAGACACTGTTTAAATTTTCACTCAAACTGTCTTTTGAAGGAACTATTGCTTTACTTTCGAGAATTTTTACTAATCGAATGGTTTCTTCAGCATTGAGACCGCGAACATCGTCAACAAGAACTCCAGGATATATTGCTGGAATCAAATAATCTTGTAGTATTTTATGCCCATTACCACCTTGACTTAAGACAGTTCCCATTACATGGATTTCTCTATTTTGAAAATCAGGGTCATTTTTCATTGCTAAAGCGATATCTGGGAGTTTGTCTAATCCTTTATCCTTTTTAATCATTCCAAAAACAACAATATCCTTTTTAGATCTTTCTGAGATTGGTGGTATTTCTCCATCTGGAGTGATATTTGCTGGAACAGGGTAAAGAGATGATTTCTCTTCTAACTCTCTTGATGCTTTGTTAGACACTGTTTGTTGCATTGCCTGAATAGTATTTTCTCTTTC
Organism: Vampirovibriophyceae bacterium; assembly: GCA_049314535.1. GTDB lineage: Bacteria > Cyanobacteriota > Vampirovibrionia > LMEP-6097 > LMEP-6097 > LMEP-6097. The sequence continues at coordinate 1,286 of JBMOEX010000043.1, forward strand.
ACTCTCAGTAGTAAATAATACCGAATCAGCTGCCATTAATTGTTGAAGACGAATTCTTTTTTGCTCATTACTTAATCTACTAAATTCATGAGAAATAACGACATTTGTATAGTCCCTAAGTAATTCAGGGCTAATTTGAAATCCAGTCCTACCCCCTAAATGTGGTACTAGGACTAGTTTAGCTTGGTGAGCAGCGGCCTCAGATTCTAGTAAATTCCGCATATGCTGTTCATTATGTTCAGTAAAATCCTGCATCATTTGTGCAGGAACTCTATCTGCTGTATAAATATCTAGCCACTCAGGGGGCGTTTTTATAGTTGCAGATGGACAATTAGATAAGAATCTACCAACAAACCTCGAATCTTGTGTTTGTTGGGTCTTGGAAAGCCTTGAGGCGTATTCAACAATGCCTGTATTGGCAGTGTCACCAGTAATATTTGCAGTGTGGACAGGAAGTAATTTCAGCATAAATATAGATTAACATAATACGAATATTTATTTCAACTACTTAGATTCTTCAGAACCCATCCACCCTCTTCGCAGCCTCAAAATCCAGCTCCCCAAGATCATTTAAATCATGCGTCCAGTAAGTGACCTTTACATAAGCCCACTTCAAGATTATTTCAGGATGATGATTCATTTCTTCTGCTATCTCGCTAACTTTATTTACAAAAGCCAGAGCCTCACTAAAATTTTTAAATTTAAATTCACGAAAAATTTTATTTGGCTTTTCTGGAGCTAGTTTCCAGCCGTTTAAGTTTTTAAGATTTTCAGGTATGTTCATAAGATGCTCCATTAGTTCTTTATTAAATTGAAGAATTTTTTATTAATAAAAAGAATTTCTTTCCCAATTTTTCGGCTTTCAAGAATTCCAAGCGCTTCTATCTGCGATAAATACTCTCTGGCTGTTTCTCTTTTGGCAATACCAGCTTCCGTAATGGTTTTGATGCGACAATATGGCTGTAAAAAAAGCGCCTCCACTAAATCTTTTGAATAAATTTTAGGCAGTTGTTTTTTTATTTTCTCTGTACACTCGTCAATGGAATCAGCAATAGCATTTATTCTTTCTAGGGAGTGCAGGGACGTCTCTTCGACAGCATCTAAGATATATAAAATCCATGGCTCCCAATCCCCGTGCTTTGTAACGGCATTGAGCTTTTTATAGTAATCATTTTTATTTTCAATAATATATTTACTCAGATACAAAATAGGCAGCTCAAGCAAGTCTTGATTTACTAGGTACAAGATATTTATGATTCGTCCCGTCCTGCCATTGCCGTCATAGAAAGGATGAATCGCTTCGAATTGATAATGCTGCACTGCTAATCTAATTAAAGGATCAATATCGCCAGTATCTTCATTAAGATAGGTTTCAAGGTTTTTTAGTTTTTTGAGAATTAATTCTTCGCCCTCAGGAGGCGTATAAATACTCTCTCCGAGGGAATTAATTATTCTAGTTCCTGGTACTTTTCTAATCCCGTAATCGATCTGTTTAATTACCTGAACTAAATTTATGAAAAGTTTTGTAGACAAGAATGGTCTTTTTCGTAACTCATTGTAACCGTGCCATAGTGCTTCCTGGTAATGTAAAACTTCTTTAGTGCTTTCATCAATCTTTTCTGTATTTGAACCCAGTGCCTGAAATAATGCGTCGTTCGTTGTAAGAATATTTTCTATCTCTGAACTTGATTTCGCTTCTTGTAAAACAAGTGAATTTAAAAGTATTGTAGGGTTCGGAATTTTTTTTATTGAGCCATTTAATTTTGATAAAACCCTACTAGCTGTAATTGTTTTTAAAAGTATTGCCTTTGTATCAATTTCGGACTGTGGTGGTAATAAAGGCAGCTCATTGAAAGGTTCCTTCGGGTTGAAAGCCATACTTCTATTATACCTAATATGTCGATTTTTTTACCATTTATCGACATATTTTATTGATATGTCGACCAAATCGATATATTGACAGAACATGTCGATTATTTATTTCAAAACAGAATCTCTGTAAGTTCACTATCTATCGCAACGCGGAACGCTTGACTAGCAGTTAAATCTAATTGCTTAAAAAGATATTTCACTTCAGTTAAAAATTCAGGAATATTTTGGTATATGTCCTCTGCCTTGTTTTCATCATAAGTATGGCTTGTAATTCCTCTGCGTTTTCGATAAGCTTTCCACGCTTCAAGATCATTTAGTAAAAGACCTTTTTCATATCCTTTTCTAATTAAGTCATTGAAAGTAATATCATCAAAATCTGGACTTGGTTCTGTGGTTTCCAAATATCTTTTTATAAGCTTCCAGCTTAGTTCATATGTAAACCCAAAAGCCTGAATGGCTCCAGCTTTCAACTGTTTTTCTATGCGTGGATCAAAGCCTCAAAAGCTATTAGATAAACTCCTCAGAAAATTTGGTTATATCCCAAGGGTTAATAATGCTGGCTTTGGATCTATTCTGGGATTTCTCACCTCCGTAGACTATTGCTTTTTTAATTAGCTGATCTTGAAAAATACTCTCAAAATAATCAAGGTTTCTAAAGAAACTTTCATGAAAAGTCTTTGCTGATTTGATTTCTGTACTAATTAACTTATCACTAATTTTACTAACAAGGTCTATCTCATGTGTTCTATCTTGATAAAAATAATGATTACTCTGTTTACCTTGATTAAAACGATATTTCACAAACTCCATTATCACTAGATTTTCGAATAAGCTACCAAATAAAGGATGTGATTTTACGTGTTTGGCGCTTTCGTTATCAAGTAAACTCGCTGCTAGAGCTGGATCTGTAAAATATAATTTCGGTGATTTAATGATCTGCTTTTTTATATTAGCGAAATATGGCGGTAATAGAAAAATAATGTAGGAAACCTCTAAGAGATTAATCCAGTTCTTTACTGTATTCTGAGCGACTCCTAAATCATCAGCGATATTCTTGTAATTAAGGCATTGACCGATGCGTGCTGCACAGAGTTTTAAAAAATTTCTAAATAATCTTAAATCATGAACAGCTGTTAAATCACGCAAGTCTCTCTCCAAGTAAGTTTGAATATAGTCTGCATAATAAATATTAGGTTCTATATCTTCACTGTAAATTCTTGGATAGAATCCTTTGTAAATTAATTCCGCCCAGTCATTCGTTTTAGCTTTATCTACTTTTTTTAACTCCTGTAAACTAAGAGGTAAAAGTTTCACGAGTCCTGTTCTACCAGCAAGAGACTGACTTACATGCTTCATTAATTCAAAGTTCTGGCTGCCTGTGATTATAAAAAGTCCTTTCTCTTTGCGCTCATCCACTAAAACCTGAAGATAGGATAGTAATTTAGGCACTCTTTGAATCTCATCAATAATAGCTCCGTTAGGATACTCTTCTAGAAAGGCATTGGGGTCACTTTCTGCCATCTCTCGTATATCTAGTTTTTCTAGGTTAACGTATGCTTTTTCTGGAAAAACCATTTTGGCTAAAGTGGTTTTCCCCGATTGTCTTGGCCCAGTGATGGTAATTATGGGATATTTCCCTGCAAGATAAAGAAGATGCTCTTTCAGTAAGCGTTTTATTGCCATATTTTCATTATGCACTAAATATGCAAAAATTTTGCATATTTAGTTTGCTTTATTTCATTTCATGGCGATCTCTGAGATTGAAAAGAATTTTTCTAAAATGGCACCCTCGAGAGGAATTGAACCTCCGACCTAGTCGTTAGGAATGACTTGCTCTATCCTGCTGAGCTACGAGGGCTTAATTAGAATTTTAGCGTATTATTCCCATTTACATAAACTCTTGCTTACTCATACAATGCAGCGAACCACCCTGCTGAATAACTAGTGAACTATCAAAGCCGATAACTTTCCTGTCTGGGAAAAGCTTCTGTAAAATATCTATAGCTTGCTGATCTTGCGGGCAGTTATAAGTAGGAACTATAATCGCTCCATTTAGGAAAACGAAATTAGCGTAAGAATAAGCTAAAGCCTTCTCTAGAAACCCTTCTGGTTCAGGAAGAGGTAATTTAATTACTTCTAAGTCAGAGAAAGCTTCTAGCGTTTTAAAATTCTCTTTAGAGATCTCATAGTTAGGGCTTGCTGGATTTTCAGTATAAGAAAGTACTACTCTTTCATCATCTATAAATCTAGCTGTGTTATCTACATGCCCGTCAGTATGATCATTTGCGATACCTTTATTTAGCCATATTACTTGTTTAATACCAAGAGCGTTAAACATTAGTTCTTCGAAATCTTTTTCTGTAAAGTTTTTATTACGATTAGTATTTAAGACACACTGGCGAGTGGTAAGTAGGTAGCCTTTCTCAGAGTAGTCTATAGCGCCACCTTCTAAAAATTTATCATAAGACTTTACGCTTAGACCTTGTAATTCACCGACTTTAGCAGGAAGGACATTATCCTTATCCCACGGTGGAAACTTCTCTCCCCAAGCGTTAAAGGCGAAATCTACTACTATTTTTTCTTCAGTTTCTTTATCTATAGCGAATATAGGACCGAAATCTCTAATCCAGATATCATTATTTGGGATTACTAGAGATATGAGTTTAAAAGGTTTAGCAGCAAAGCTAGTGAGTTTATCGATATTCTCCATCAACATGGCTTCAGTATCGAATAGTAGTTTTATGTCTTGATAATCTAGGACTATGTCTATAAATCTCCAGAAAAATTCTTTCATTAACGTTAGACCGTCTTTATCAGGCTCACTTGCAAGTTTAGAGTTGAGGTGAAGTTTATTATGTGGGAAGCTGAGCCAGATTGTCTTTTGCTCTAACCATTCTGCGGGCGTACGGACTTGAGTTTCTTTATTAATGTATGTAGTGGTCATGCTGTTTCTCTTTTAGGTGTTTTCTATTTCTAAAAATCTTAATTATAATAAACTGATTTCGAAATTGGTGAATTTACTCTACCCAGATCTTAAGTAGATCACTGAAAGCATCTACTCGCCTATCTCTAAAGTAAGGCCAGTAACGATTTGCTTCATCTATAACTTTTAAATCTAAGTCAAGATGGCTAATAGTCTCATTTTGACCATTTCTTTCTAGAATTCTGCCATAAGGATCTACGCAGAAAGAGTTTCCCCAGAAATCTAAGTGACCTTCCTTACCTACTCTATTTACGGCGATAACGAAAACGTGATTAGCGATAGCATGAGCACGCATCGAGGTAAACCAAGCCTCAAGCTGATCTTGGTAAATATCTGGAGAAGCTGTTCCATCCCAGCCTATAGCAGTAGGATAAATTAATATCTGTGCCCCCTTTAAAGCATTTATACGAGCAGCTTCAGGGAACCATTGATCCCAGCAGATTAGGCAGCCGACTTTAAAATCATCCCCAGCAGAGCTTTGAACATCAGCTACTTGAAAACCTTTATCTCCAGCTCTGAAATAATATTTTTCATAGAAACCCGGATCATCTGGGATATGCATTTTACGATAATGACAGTTAATCTGCCCCTCTCTATCTATGACATAAAGGCTGTTAAAATATACTGCTGGAGAGACTTTCTCGAAAAAAGGAAAAACCAGATTAATGGATAGTTCTTTAGCTAAAGCTAAAAAGTGTTTAATTTCCTCCGCATCTTTATGAAAAGCCAGATCGAAATTTTCAGGTGCTTCAGTAATCGCTAGATAATCAGTAAGGCAGAGTTCTTGAAGTATAACTAAATCAGGTTTAATACTAGAGCAGGCTTCTCTAATTTTTTGCGTTAGGTAACTGAGATTCTTTTCTATAGTTCCCTGAGATTTTCCCTGAACCCATGCGACTTTAACCATAGGGGTTTATTTTAGCTTGTTGCTTTTTTACTGTGTGGAAAACTAGTGAAATTTTATTAGCTTCAAACAAAAATAAAACATTTCCCTATATATAATTTAGAATAAACAGAGTGGTTGCGGTTCAAGAAAAAGATCTAAATAGAATAGGCTTTGTAGCCACGCTTGGGCTTTTTGCTTTGCTTGCTTTTATTTTTTGGTTAAAAGGACATGATTTTAATAAATCTAGAACTTTTACTTTTTATTTTGAGAATGTTAATGGTCTAGAAGAGGGCTCTGCTCTAAGATGGCATGGGCTTAAGATTGGCTTGGTGAAATCGATTGAGCCCGTTCATCAGGATGTCGATTTAGAGCCGCTGCCGAGTAAAGAGATAGCTGAGATAGGTAATATTCATCTTCAAGAAGGTAAGCGTTTACTTACTAGTTCAAGTATTCAAGATTTAGTTTTCGCAAGAGAGAAAATCAATCAAGCTCAGTTAGAGATTGGGCTTGCGAGGTTGGCTACGGATCAGCATCATATTAGAAAAGGAAAACATATCGCGGTAGAGGCGATAGTGACTACGAACGATGTTCCTATAAGTTTAGTTAATCAAGTTACTATAGTGCCCTCTGGTTTAATTGGTGAGCAGTACGTAGATCTTACCTCAATTAAGATAGAAGACCAGTTTCTTGATAAGTTTAACTATGATGAGCCGCACTTTATAAGCTTGGAGCCGATTAGGCTTGATAGCTTGATTAGGGTTAATCTTGAATCTTCTGAAGCCATTAAGAATTTAGCGAATAGGGTGAACGCTGTCTTTGGCGAAGAGGATGCAGATAATATTAAAAATCTTATTAAGGCTTCGAATTCTTTTGTTAATGATCCACAGCTTAGAAAAGGTATAAAGGAATCTACGGAAAATATCAGAAAAATAACTGAGGATTTTTCGATTTGGACTTTATTGTTTGGTTCTAAGAAAAAAGATCACAGATATATTAATCAGTAACGCAGAAATTGAAGATTGGTAACAGCCCCATTAAATTAGAAATAAAATATAAAGAATAATTCGTTGAACCTAGCATAATATTACATTATGTTATTATAGGTAATTCAATAGTAGGATACCCTTATTGGGGCCTCGTTCGGCATTCTATGATAACAAAAAATTATTCTCGTAAGATCCCTAAAGTCAAAGCCTATAAGGGACAAAGAACAATAAAGTTACCAGATCTAACCGAAATTCAAAAACAATCTTTCCAGAGATTTTTGACAGAGGGGCTAGCTGAAGAGTTAGAGAATTTCTCGCCAGTGACTGACTATACGGGTAGATTAGAATTATATTTTTTACATAATCATTATACTTTTGAGGAGCACCAAGAGCCTAATAAGGCTAAGACTCCGATGGAAGCTAGGCTGAATGAGCAAAGCTTTACTAAAAAGCTATATATAAAAGTGCGTTTCGTAAACAGAGACAGCGGTGAAATTAAAGAAAGTAAAATGTTTATAGGTGAAATACCTATGATGACTGAAAGAGGTACTTTCATTGTTAATGGTGCCGAGCGTGTAGTTGTTTCTCAGATCGTTAGATCACCTGGTATTTATTACAAGAGAGAAATCGAGCCAAGCGGTAAGAGAATATTTAATGCGACGCTGATTCCTAATAGGGGCGCTTGGATTAAGTTAGAGACTGATGTTTCTGATTATATTTATATTAAAATTGATAAAACAAGAAAAATCCCTGTAACGGTTTTCCTAAGAGCATTAGGTTATACCGAAGCGGATATGAAAGATCTTTTCTCTCATTATGATTTCTTGGCTAAGACATTTGAAAAAGATCCGACTTCTAATGAAGAAGAGGCTTTAATCGAGCTTTACAAGAAAATGAGACCGGGCGAGCACCCTTCTGTAGATGGTGCTAGACAGCTTATAGAAAGTAGATTCTTTAATGCTAAGAAATATGATTTAGGTTTTGTTGGTAGATATAAGCTTAATAAAAAGTTAGGACCTAATGCCCCAGAGGATTTAAGAGTTCTTACTAAGGAAGATTTTATTGCAGCTATTGATTATCTAGTTAAGCTTAATTTTGATGAAGCTCAGATAGATGATATTGATCACTTGGGTAACAGAAGAGTTAGATCAGTAGGTGAATTACTTCAGAATCAGTTTAGATTAGGTCTAAGTAGAATCGAGAGAATTATTAAAGAGAGAATGACTCTTCAAGAGCAAGAAGGCCTGACTCCAGCTAATCTGATTAATCCTAAGCCGCTGGTTTCTGCCATTAGAGAGTTCTTCGGTTCTTCTCAGTTATCACAGTTTATGGATCAGACTAATCCACTTGCAGAGTTAACGCATAAGCGTCGTATTTCTGCTCTTGGTCCTGGTGGTTTATCTCGTGAGAGAGCGGGCTTTGCGGTTCGTGATATTCACCCTTCTCAAAACGGAAGACTTTGTCCAGTAGAGACTCCAGAGGGTCCTAACGCTGGTCTTATCGGTAGTTTAGCTTCACATGCGAGAATTAACGATTTTGGTTTTATTGAGACTCCATATAGATCAGTAGTTGACGGCATAGTTACGAACGAAGTTAAGTACTACACTGCTACTGATGAGGATAACTCTAAGATTGCTACGGGTGATACTCGTATAGAAGAATCTGGTCATTTTACTAATGACATGGTTCCAGTTAAATATAAGAATGAATTTATTGAGACTAAAGGTGAAGACGTAGATCTAGTCGGTGTTTCACCTATTCAGATCGTTTCGATTGGTACTTCTTTAATTCCTTTCTTGGAGCATGATGATGCGAACCGTGCGCTTATGGGTTCTAACATGCAACGTCAAGCAGTGCCTTTGCTTAAAGCTGAGAGAACGCTTGTTGGTACTGGTATAGAAGGACAGGTAGCTAGAGATAGTGGCATGGTGGTTATTTCTGATCATGACGGTATCGTAGACTATGTTGATTCTAGAAGAATTAGAATTAAATTTACGGAAGATGGAAAAGGTTCTAAGACCTATGATCTTCTTAAGTACATGAGATCTAACCAAGATACTTGTCTGAATCAGACTCCTATTGTTAAGATTGGTCAAGAAGTGAAAGCTGGTCAGGCACTTACAGATGGTGCTGCGACTTGTGAAGGTGAACTAGCATTAGGTAAAAATCTTCTTGTAGCTTTTATGCCTTGGGAAGGATATAACTTTGAGGATGCGGTTCTTATTTCTCAAAGACTAGTTAGAGAGGATGTTTATACATCTATCCACATTGAAAAGTATGAAATAGATGCTAGACAGACTAAGCTAGGAGCTGAAGAAATCACTAGAGAGCTTCCTAATATTAGTGAAGATGCTCTTAAGCACCTTGATGAGAATGGTATCGTTCGTATCGGAGCGATGGTTAAAGAGAATGATATTCTGGTTGGTAAGATTACTCCTAAGGGTGAATCTGATAATCCTCCTGAAGAAAGACTTCTTAGAGCTATTTTTGGTGAGAAAGCTAGAGATGTTAAGGATAATTCACTTAGAGTGCCACATGGCGAGAAAGGTAGAGTTATAGCTGTAAGAATTTATGATAGAGATAAAGGTGATGAATTGCCTCCTGTTTCTAACAAGATAGTTAGAGTCTTTATAGCTCAGAAAAGAAGAATTTCTGTTGGTGATAAAGTCGCTGGTAGACACGGTAATAAGGGTATTATTTCTAGAATTCTTCCAGTTGAGGATATGCCGCATTTACCAGATGGTTCTCCGGTAGATATAGTTTTAAATCCACTTGGTGTTCCTTCACGTATGAACGTAGGTCAAATCTATGAGTGTATTTTAGGTATGGCAGCTACGATTCTAGATCACGCTTATGAAGTTCCTTCTTTTGATGAAATGTTTGGTGAAGGTGCTTCTGATAATTTAATTAAAGATGAAATCACTAAAGCTAGAACTATAGAGAATGGTAAGTACTCTTGGTTAGGTGCTGACGGAAAAGTTAAGTTAGTAGATGGTCGTACTGGTGAGTATTTTGATAATCCTGTCTTAGTCGGGGTTATGTATATTCTTAAACTAGTTCACCTTGTTGATGACAAGATTCACGCTAGATCTACTGGGCCTTATAGCCTTGTTACGCAGCAGCCTCTCGGTGGTAAAGCACAGTTTGGTGGTCAAAGACTTGGTGAGATGGAGTGTTGGGCACTTGAAGCTTATGGTGCTTCTTATACACTTCAGGAAATGCTTACTCGTAAATCTGATGACGTTGTAGGTCGTGCTAAGGCTTATGAGGCGATAGTTAAGGGTGAGAACATCACTCCAGCTGGAGTTCCAGAGTCGTTCAAGGTACTACTAAAAGAATTGCAGTCTATCGGTCTTGATATTCATGCTCTAAAATCAGTTAAAAACTCTGATGGTGATTCAAATCTAGAGGAAGTGAATTTAGATTCTGACTCTACGTTTGACTTTATGAAGACGAAGAATCACTTACCTAGATTAGATGAAGCTATTAATGATCTTAAGTCAAGTGAAGAAGTAGGATTAAAGCTTGAAACTAAGTCAGGGTTTACTTTTAACTAAATATTAGAAAAGGGTTAGGTTAAGTTTAAGATGTCAGATGAAATTGGTAATGAATTAGACGCTTTGGGTATCGCTTCGATTGAAGCACTTGAGCATGATATTGACAGTGATGAAGTTCATGAAATCGAGAAAAACAGCTTAGTTGCTGATAACGATCTTTTCGATAGTATTAAGATACAGATCGCTTCTCCTTCAAGGATTCTAGGTTGGTCTTATGGTGAAGTAACTAAGCCAGAAACTATTAACTACAGAACTTTAAAGCCAGAGAAAGATGGTTTGTTCTGTGAGAAAATATTTGGTCCAGTTAAGGATTGGGAATGTTCTTGTGGTAAATATAAACGTATTCGCCATAAAGGTATAGTCTGTGAAAGATGCGGAGTAGAAGTTACTGAATCTAAAGTAAGAAGACAGAGAATGGGTTCTATTACTCTTGCAGCCCCTGTTTCGCATATATGGTTCTTAAAGGGTATCCCAAGTTATTTAAGTTTACTTCTAGATGTTACTCTTAAGGATCTTGAGCAAGTAGTTTACTTTAATTCATATTTAGTTATCGATCCTGGTAACGTTGAGAATTTAAAGAAGAATCAAATTATTGTTGAGGAAGAGTATGAACAGCTTTTAGATAATGAAACTGCTCAGTTTGAAGTGGGTATCGGTGCTGAAGCACTTCTTCTGTTATTAGAAGATTTAGCTCAGCCTAAATATGAGTACCCAAATGCAAGTAGTAGAGCTGAAAGAGGTGAACTACTTGGCTTACCTGGTTTAGAAAAAGTAAGAGATCACCTAAAAGCTGAATTAGCTGAAGTTGGTGGTTCACAACAGAAGAGAATTAAATGTGTTAAACGTTTAAGATTGGTTCAATCATTACTAAATTCTAAGACAGATCCAGGTTGGATGGTTATGGAAGTTCTTCCTATATGTCCTCCAGACTTGAGACCTATGGTTCAGTTAGATGGTGGTAGATTCGCGACTTCTGATTTAAATGATCTTTACAGAAGAGTTATTAATAGAAACAGCCGTCTAGCAAGACTTATAGATATGGGCGCACCTGAAATTATTATCCGTAACGAGAAGAGAATGCTTCAAGAAGCAGTAGATGCTCTTATTGATAATGGTAGAAGAGGTAGAGTAGTTACTGGTACGAATGGCAGACCACTTAAATCTCTCTCTAATATTATCGAAGGTAAGCAGGGTCGTTTCCGTCAAAACCTTCTTGGTAAGCGTGTTGACTACTCTGGTAGATCTGTTATTGTTGTAGGTCCTTCACTAAAATTACATCAGTGTGGACTTCCTCGTGAGATGGCGATTGAGCTATTTAAACCTTTCGTTATTAATAAATTGATAGACAGACAGATTTGTCAAAACATTAAAGCTTCTAAAAAGCTTATAGAGAAAGGTTCTCCGATGGTTTGGAGTATTCTTAAAGAAGTAGTTGAAGGTCACCCAGTTCTTTTGAACCGTGCCCCTACACTTCACAGATTGGGTATCCAAGCTTTTGAACCAGTTATAGTAGAAGGAAGAGCTATAAGATTACATCCATTAGTATGTTCAGCTTTTAACGCTGACTTTGATGGTGACCAAATGGCAGTTCACGTTCCGTTGAGTATCGAAGCGCAGACTGAGGCTAGAACTTTAGTTATGGCTAATACGAATATACTTTCACCAGCGACAGGTAAGCCAGTAATTACTCCTACTCAGGATATGGTTTTAGGTATTTATTACTTAACTATTGATAAGCCTAATTCTGAGGATTCGAAATTATTTAAGGGTGCTGGTAGCGTGTTCTCTAGTGAGGATGAAGCTATTACCGCTTACCATACTAAGAACGTTGATCTATTCGCTAAGGTTAAGCTTAGAACTACTCAGACGGAGTCAGGCTTATCTGAGATCATTGAAACTACTGTAGGTAGAATTATTTTTAATAAGACTATCGTAGATTCAATTGAAAAAGACGCAGTAGCCATTTAAGTTTAGAGGAAAGGTTTATAAACACCATGCAAACAAAAGAACAAAAAGCAGCACCAGGAATAACTAGAGAGAAAAAGAAACCTGCTTTCATTAATCAAATCGTTGATAAAAAAATACTAGGCAGAATGATTGCTAAAGTTTATGAGAACTTTGGTGCTGAGCTTACTGCTGTTCTAGCTAATAATCTTAAAGATTTAGGCTTTAAGTTTGCTACTCAAGCGGCTGTTACTATTAGTATCGAAGATTTAACGGTTCCACCAAAGAAAGCTGAGTTAGTAGCTGAAGCTGAAGCTGAGTTAGCTAAGACTACTGAGAGATTTGAGAGAGGGGAAATCACTGAGGTAGAGCGTTATAACAAGGTTATTGATACTTGGTCTGAGACTAACGATAAAGTTACTGAAGCTGTAGTAGAGTATTTTGATAGATTAAATCCAGTGTATATGATGGCATTCTCTGGTGCAAGAGGTAATGTCTCACAGGTACGTCAGCTAGTCGGGATGAGGGGTCTTATGGCTAACTCTGAAGGTAAGATTATTGACCTTCCGATTAAATCTAACTTTAAAGAGGGTCTTACTGTTCCTGAGTATGTGATTTCTGCATTCGGAGCGAGAAAGGGTCTAGTAGATACAGCTTTAAAAACAGCTGACTCAGGTTATTTAACAAGAAGACTTGTAGATGTAGCTCAAGATGTAATTATTCGTACAGATGATTGTGAAACTGAGAAATTTATTGAAGTTGGGGCTCTTTATGATGGAGAGACCATTGTAACGGGTATTGATGTTAGAGTTATCGGCAGAACTGCTGCTGAAGATATTACTAACCCAGAGACTAAAGAGGTTATTACACCGAAGGGTACTATAATTAATAGATTAGCTTCTGAAAAGATTAAATTGTCTGGTTTAAAATCTGTCAAAATCAGATCTACACTTATTTGTGAGGCTAAATATGGCGTTTGCAAGACTTGTTATGGTTGGTCTTCTACTGATAACAGACCTGTTAATTTAGGTGAAGCGATAGGTATTATTGCAGCTCAGTCGATAGGTGAGCCTGGTACACAGTTGACGATGAGAACCTTCCACACGGGTGGTGCGGTAGCTGGTCATAGTAAAGCAAGAGAGTATTATACTTCTACTGCTTCTGGTACTGTTAAGTATGGTTTTGAAGTTAGAGAAATTAGAACTAAGTATGGTGATATTGTTTACCAAACACTTAGTGCTGGTAAGCTTTCTATAGGTTCAGAGTTTATGAACATGCCTCTAGGTGCAAGACTTATCGTTAAAGATGGAGCTCATATTGATAAAGGTGGGATTATTGGTGAGGTTCCAGATTTAAGTAAAAAGAAACTTCTTACAGAGAAAGCTTCTAAAGACGTTATTACCATGCAGTCTGGTCTGGTAGTTTTTAAAGACTTTGGTGTTGATGAGACTAAAGATAGACAGGGTAACATTTCTAAACTTGCTAATAAGCAGGGTACTATCTGGGTAGAAGCAGGTACAGTATTACCTCTTTCATCGGGTAGTCATTTGATTATTAAAGATGGAGACGTGGTTAAGAAGGGTGATACTATCTCTGAGACCATTTTGAAGTGCCAACATAGTGGTGAAGTGAGATATGGTGCAGATCTTATTATTGAAGAGACTGAGATAGGCTCTAGAACAGTAAATAAACTTGCTAGAGGAAGGCTTCTGAACGTAATTAACGCTTCGATAGGTTCTTCTAACGCTAAATTACAGCAGAATCAACAAGGTAATCTTTGGGTTCTTGCTAATGAGAAGTATGTTCTTAAAATGGTAAATGGTGAGACTATTGAGAACGGTAAGATATTATCAGAGCTTGTCGATGACGAACTTTCATTGCATTTACCTTGCTCAGGTGAAATCAGATACGATGATCTAGAGATAGATGATAGAAAGATAGTTACTAAGCACGGAAGAGTAATTTTTATTCCAGAGGAGATTCATTCTCTTTCTAAAGATGCAAGTCTTGCGATAATTGAGACTGGTACTCATGTTAAAGCTGGAACGGAAGTTGTTAAAGACGTCTATGCGAATATTGACGGTATCGTTAGAGTTACCATTGAAAATAATATTATTCATGAAGTAACAGTGACTCCAGGAGAGCTTTTTGAGATAGAAGATCCTGAGCTTCTTAAGTATGCTGATGGTGATATCGTTAAAGAAGGTGTAGAGATTATGCCTAATGTTAAGACGACTAAGCCAAGCATGATTACCCTGTTTAGTCATGAAGAGACTGGTGAGACTAAGCTTTTACTTAGAGATGTCCAGTTGTATGATATTAAGCCACGTGAAGTGGAATTCACTGCTGAGACTACTGATGCTGCGATTAATATTTATCCTGTAACGCAAATGCATTATAGAGATGGTGATAAAGTTCGTAATTTTAATGGTGGAGCACTCACTAAGACTAGTTTGATACTGTCTTGTGAAGATCAGTACCAAGATTCTAAGGGAATCGTAGAGTTCGATACTGAAGCTGAGACATTAAATATTATTTTCCAAGAAAATATTATTCTAAGATCTGAAAGAACAGCATCTACTATCACTGAGATTCTTGTTCAGCCAGGTGATTTCGTTGAAGCTAATCAAGCTGTAGCTAAAGTTCAATCTATTGCTCAGACTTCTGGTGAAGTGTTCGTAAACCAAGTAGATAAATCTAGAATCTTGATTCTAGATGATGCTTCTAGTTTCTCCGTTACTTCTAAGGTTGCTCCTAAAGTTAAAGAAGGGGATTACGTTCTTAAAGGTGATTCGATAGGTAATTCAGAGCCGCTTGAGGAGCCAGGTATAGTAACTGAAGTTAAAGGAAACACGGTTATCGTCAGAAAGGCACGTCCTTTCCTTGTAAGCTCTGGTACTAGATTACATGTAGATAATAATTCTTTAGTTCAGCAGGGTGACCAGCTCGCTACTATTATCTATGAAAAAGTTAAGACTGGTGACATAGTCCAAGGTCTTCCTAAAGTAGAAGAATTACTTGAAGGTAGAAAGCCTAAAGAGCCAGCGATTATTTCTGATGTATCTGGCGTGGCTGAAGTTCTTAATGAAGATGGTGCTGAGACTATATTTATTAAAACGGCTGATGAGCGTAAAGAGTTCGTTATTCCTGTTGGACAGAATATCGTCGTTAATGATGGTGAGAAGATTAGTGTAGGAGACCTTCTTACTGATGGTCAGCCTAATCCGCATGATCTTCTTGAGTATAAAGGTGTAGAACATTTACAACAATTCTTAGTTGATGAAGTTCAGTCAGTATACGTATCTCAAGGTGTTGAGATTGCAAATAAGCACATTGAGACTATAGTTAGACAGATGACTCGTAAAGTAAGAATCGATGATCCAGGTGATACTGAGCTTCTTCAAGGTGAATTACATGATATTAATTATGTAAGAACCATTAATAAAGCAGCTGAAGAAGAAGGTAAGATTACTGCTCAATACAAGCACGTTCTACTTGGTTTAACTAAGGCAAGCTTAAATACAGAGAGCTTTATATCAGCAGCTTCTTTCCAAGAGACTACTAGAATTCTTGCAGAAGCTTCGATTAAAGGTAAAACGGATTGGTTACACGGTCTTAAAGAGAACGTTATTATTGGACGTCTTATCCCATCTGGTTCAGGCTTTGATGCGGTGGTGGATAGTGAAGAGAGTCTTATCGCTGCTCACCCAGAGAAAGAGCAGCTTATGGCAGGACTTTCAGTAGCTTAAGTTAATTAGTATAAAGATTAAAAAAAGATGCCCAAAGGTTCAAGCTTTTGGGCATCTTTTACTAGGAAGGCATCTTGATAACGTTTCACAAACTTACTTTACTAAAGTCTCTGAAACATAACCAGTAATGGTTCTTCGGCTTCTCTGGTGTACGCTCATCTGCATAAGCTACCGTGAAGTCCATATCAAAAAATTAATTTTTAAAAACGCCCCCCACTATTATCAGGAATTCATAAAGCTTAACCTCGTGAGGGTTCTATCAAATACAATTATTCCATTTTAAGCTTTATAGATCAATCATTCAAAACGATAATCGTTCTTGTTCTAACTACACCGCACTTGCAGTGCCGTTTTACCGAAGACCAGCTTTGAGACACGCTTATTATCGTTCTAACTACACTGCACTTGCAGTGCCGTTTTACCTTAGAAGCGTTAGATAAAGGTGATTTAAATGTTCTAACTACACCACACTTGCAGTGCCGTTTTACC
>JBMOEX010000044.1:0-17649 GCA_049314535.1 Vampirovibriophyceae bacterium
GAGAAATCCTAATAGAGAATCTGGGCTGATAGCTGTCTCGTCTTTGATTGCTACGATTAAGCCTGTAGCTAAATTGGATACGCGCTCCTGAGTTTTCGGAGGTAAATTTAAAACAAGCAAGCTGCTATTATTTTGAATAGCCATATTCTTAAAAAGTACGTTGAATTAGATTTTTGATATTCTAAATTTAGATCTGAATCTAGGGAAATTACTAGAATTAAATACTATCCCCCCCAATTCATACTATCCTATTGTAAAATTGTTAATACTATGTCTATTATGGCTCGCTCGGTGATTGATAAAACAGCTGAGAAACAAGAAATATTTAATCAGATTCGTGCTTTAGCGAAAGAAAAGAATGCCGTTATACTTACGCATATTTATCAGAGATTAGAAGTGCAGAGGGTTGCAGATTTCGTTGGTGATTCTTTAATGCTTTCTAAGAAGGCGGAGGCGACTGATGCTGATTTAATTGCCTTTTGTGGTGTGCATTTTATGGCAGAGACGGCTAAATTACTTAATCCTAAAAAGAAAGTCCTATTGCCAGACATCCAATCTGGCTGCCCTATGGCAGACATGATTAATGTTGATGATTTGAGAGCCTTTAAAAAAGAGCATGCTGGGGCTCCAGTTGTTTGTTATATAAATAGTTCTGCTGCGGTAAAAGCAGAATCTGATATTTGCTGCACTAGCACTAATGCAGTCGACATAGTAGAGTCTCTAAGTGAAAAGGAAATTATTTTTGTGCCCGATAAAGGTCTAGGTGAGTGGGTTCAGCTTAATCTACCAGATAAAAAATTACATATCTATGATGGTTTCTGTCCTACACACTGGCAGATAACTCCACTTGAAGTAGATAAGCAGAGAGAAAAACTACCTAATGCGATTATAGTAGCTCACCCTGAGTGCAATCCAGAGGTTTGGCGTAAGGCTGATTTCGTAGGCAGCACTTCTGCGATTTATAATTTCGTGAAAGATCATACGGCAACTCAGTTCGTTATACTCTCAGAGCAAGGCTTAGTAGCTAGAATGCAGGCTGATATTCCAGAAAAAGAGATTACCACAGTGTTTCCACTACCTCTTTGCCCTAATATGAAATATCACAGCTTAGAGAATCTATATCTTGGTATTAAAGAAGAGTTTACTGAGATTAAAATCCCTGAAGAAATTATAGAGCCAGCTAGGCTTACGATTGAGCGTATGCTTGAGATTAGTAATAGAAGGAAGACTTGGTCTGGGCCTGTTAATCAGGGCTAAGGAGCGGTAGCGGAACTCCAATTCCTGCGGTCATTGGTCATTCATCCTTCGGAGCAGTTCCTGAGAAAATAGTATCTAGTATGTAAAAGGCTAAGCCAAGATTCAAGAAAACATCTGCTAGATTAAATATGGCAAAATTCATAAAAACAGGGTTTATAAAATCAGTTACGAACCCGAAGAAATATCTGTCTAGTAAATTAGAAAACGCCCCCGCGAAGATAAATATAAGAAATAGAGGCGGCTGTGCTTCTTTGAGAAAATAGAATAATAGCCCAAGATTAATAATACTGATAAGTATCGTAAGAATGAGGGGATGGCTCGCTAAGAAACTAAAAGCCATGCCAGTATTTTCTGCATATTTAAATTCTAACAATGATGGAATAAAATCAGTTCTAATAGCTGGTTTTAAATATTCACGAGCCCAAAACTTAGAAAACTGGTCTATTAGAACAAGAAATAAAATTAATATGCTGGATATTTTTTTAGATAAAAACACTACTTAAATAATTATTCTATTTTTTGCTTTTTTTATCTTTAATTTTTTTCTCGGCTTCTTTGGCTTTCGCTTTTGTTTGCATGCTTTTAGCTCTGGTTCTCATTTCTGCTAAGCTCTGTAATGCGCCCACTGCACCTTTCCCTTGGAGTTTCGCAGAAGCAAAAGCTGAGCAGGCTTGGTGTAGTAATGATGCTGTAATCATAGAGTATTTAGTAGCACGTCTCTGTATAGTTCCCCAGATGATTAAGCCTATAAATAACAGTCCTAGAATAAGGTTCCTGATGACAGCTGGATTTGTAAAATTAAAAGGTCCAGAAAAAAAGCTCATAATGACTACAGTAAGCAATCCAGCCAGCCCTAATAAATAAGGAATCATTTTAATCATGGATGTTTTCTGTAAATTCTGTGCACGTTTCATCGCTATCTCACTCATAGATAGTGAGACTTGAGAACTGATTTTATCTCTATCCATGCGCTTAATAGATTCATAGATTATTTTATCGCTAGGATCTTCACTGGTAACCTGCTTTAAAAATCGCTGAATAGCCTTTATAGTGCCAAACTCTTTAGCATTTTCTTTAACCTGCCTGAGAATGCCATTCGCAAAATTATCAATTAGCTGATAAGCTTTATCTTCAGATGATTTATCTATGCTTAAATCTGGTCTCTGAAAGCTTGTTTTGTTCTTTTGCATTGCGCTGGTTCTCATAATCAATTAAAATTTATCTACTAAGCTTAGCAAATCCACATGACAGATTTAACTGTAAGAGATAGATATTTACTAATTATTTTAGCGATTTTTCTATCAATTCCCCCAATTTTTTCAATTTTTTTAACGTGCATTGATATTTATTACACTGTGATAGCCTTGCCGTGTATAGCTTTACTTGCTTTAGTGGGCTTCAGTAAGCCCGTGAAAACGAGATTATTCTTTATTCTCAAAGAGAGTTTAGTTAATAAATTCACTTTCTATATTTTGTTGATTTTTTTTACACCGCTTATATGGGGAGCCTTTCAGGGTGATTATTTTTATTCTGAACATAAGAACGCTCACTGGATAAATGCTTCGACTGTATTTATCGTGCCTCTTTTTTATTTTGCTTCGCAGTTATTTCTAAGTTTTTTAGAGTTACTTGGCTTAAAGAGAGTTTGGCAGTTGTCCATTTTTGCAGCTTTATTTAGCTTGAGTTTTTCTATAGATTGGTTTTACTCACTTTATAAGAGTTTGATTTTTGCAGATTATCGCTGGAATGGTTCCGCTGGTAACGCTAATATTTGGGCTTGTGAATCAACTATTGTACTTCTGATTATTATTGCCGCTTTCATTGAGTACAGAAAAGAGGCATCAATGAAACTCTCTCCTTATCTAATAATTCTTGGTATAACTGTTGTTTTTCTTTGTTTGATTGGTATTGCTAAAGCTTTTTCTTTAGCCACTTTGCTTGGTATTTTAGCTTGCCTTTTTTGCCTTGGTGCTTATAAATTATTACGAGACAGGGTTTGGTTAATTATTGGTTTGGTTTTATTGTTGCTTGGTATAGGATTAATCTTTTATATCTTATTTGGGGATCTGAGTTTTAAAGCCAAGCAGTTATTTTGGGGAAAGAAATTTTTCCCGCGTATTAAACTATGGCGTAATATTGATGATTTAGTTTTAGATTTTAAATTCTCAGAAATCTTCTTTGGGATTGGTTTTGAGAGGTATACATCTTGGCTCGCTAGTTTGAAAAAGCTGGAGTATAACCATATTCATAATGTTTTTTATCATTATTTTATTCAGTATGGTTTGTTAGGTTTTCTTAGTTCGACGATGCTGTATTTAAAATTATTTCTTGCAAATAGCTTCTATCTCAAAATATTAGCTGTTTTTATTATCGCTATAAGTTTTTTTGATGTCAGTGTATTCTTTGAGGAAGTTCAAATACTATTATTTCTTTTACTACCAGTACTTGAAAGATTTGAATCTAAGAAAGCAGATTGATGCACTCAGTTTGGCAGATCTTGGGGAGCTGGTTCTGAGTGCATCAAAATTGATGGAATTAATTTAGGCTTCCACTATAGTTGTATTAATTCATAGAGGCGTCTATGCTTTTTAGCTTGTCTCTTGATCGCTGCAAGGAAAGGACTCGGTCCACGACGTTCTTCTATTTTTTCCACAGCGTAAAGCACGCTAGCGAAATTAAAAGCAGATAATTCTATGTCATCAAGCCGTCCAGACTTTAATTTTTCTTCTGAGTAAATTTCTTTTTGATCTAGTAAAACTTTGCTGATCTCATCTTTAATTTGAGTTACATCTTCTTCTGAAAATTTTATATTTGCCTTACTCAGAGCTCTCTTTACATCAACCTCTGCGATTTTTTTACGAAAAAAAATATCAAGAATGAGCTTCTTTCTATCGTGCATTTAAGCCTCCCCTAGGATTGTTCTGCTGTAAATCTATGCTTATCTAATAAGAAGAATATTTCGTCATTTTGTTTTGAAATACTTCTGTAGATATAAGGTGAGGGAGGGGGTTATTTTGATAGCCATTACTTCCTTTATTTTTCACCCTGCTATTATTAAATAAGATGAATCTCGTTATCAGAATATTACTGCTTTTAACTTTATGTGTAAGTTACGTCTCTGCCCATGAACCACATTTAGAGCCCAGACTGATAGAAGTTCAAGGTACTGCTAAAAAGAAAGTCACGCCAGATATGGCGATCTGTAGTTTTTCTGTTATTAATGAAGCAAAGACGGCTGAAGAAGCACGTTCTAAAAATGAGCTGAATGCTAAAAATGTTTTAAATGCTATTCGTAAAATGGGCATCGCTGAAGCTGAGATTAATTTAGAGAGATTTAACATAGAAGAAGATCAGGAGTATAATCAGAAAGAGCAAAAATATATACTTAAAGGCTATAAGGCTGTAAGAGCCTTTTCCATAGACGTTTTTAATTTAGATTCACTCCCTAAAGTAGTAGCGACTGTCACCCAAAATGGCACTAATAGCTTAAATAGAGTGAGTTATACTTTAAAAAACCCTGAGCAGTACAGGCTTCCATTATTAAAGGAGGCAGTGTTAAATGCTAAAGCTAAAGCTGAGACTATGTTAATGCCAGTGACTGCTAAATTAGGTCTAGTGCATAGGCTTAGTGAAAATTCTTCTTTCGATTATCCTTCACCAAGAGCGATGCCGATGATGCTTATGGCTAAAGCTGCTAACGCTGAGAGTGATAGCGGCACTGTAGAAGCTTATTCTGCTGGAACTGTAGAAATTACAGTTAATGTGCAGGCGAGTTTTAATATTCTTTAAGCTGTTTATAGAGACCGCTGCACAACGTGCAGTAACGCAGAAATTGGAGTTCGGCTGCACGCCCCTCTTATGACCTTCTCAAATCGAGTGTACATGGAAAGTCTGGGTTGATTTTAGCTGCTTTAAAATTTAAATCTCCTGGACTATGACCCATGGCTTGAAAGCGGGATAAGCACCTGCCTTCAGCTTCATTTTCATTTATTGGTAGGCTTTCATAGCTTCTGCCACCTGGGTGCATAACATGATAAGTACAGCCGCCTAGAGAACGATTTAGGGTTTTATCTATAACATCGAATTTCAGTGGACTGTGTACGGGGATAGTAGGATGAAGGCTGGAGTAAGGTGCCCAAGCTTTAAAGCGAAGACCTGCTATGTAAACACCTTTTTCTCTAGTGCTTTGCAGGGGCAGTTCTGTGCCATTACAGGTTATGCAGTGCCTAGAATCTATATGACCAGTGACTTTCACTTCTAGTCTTTCCAAGGAAGAATCTACTGATCTGCTAACGCCACCAGCTCCCAGCTCTTCACCTAATACTGGCCACGGCTCTAATGCCATACGCAATTCAAGCTTTATGTTACCAAGCTGCACTTCACCATATCTTGGGAAGCGAAAATCAAAGAAAGGTTCAAACCAAGAGCTTTCAAATTTAGCTGCTTTTTTCGGCATGCCAGAATTAAGAAAATTTAGTACATCATTAAAATCTTCCCAAAGATAATGGGGGAGCATAAATCTATCATGTAGCTGTGTCCCCCAAGGGATAAGCTTGCCATTATATGGTGTCTTATAAAATTTAGCGATGCAAGCTCTGATTAACAATGCTTGAACTAAATTCATCTGTGGATGAGCTGTCATTTCAAAGCCCCGCATCTCAAGAAGACCTAATCTGCCAGTGTTACTGTCTGGGCTGTAAAGTTTATCTATGCAAAATTCCGCTCGGTGAGTGTTACCTGTAAGATCAACAAGTAGATTTCTGAATAATCTGTCAACTAGCCATGGGGGCACATCTTCATCAACTGGAATCTGCTCAAAGGCTATTTCTAATTCATAAAGAGAATCATGCCTAGCTTCATCTATTCTTGGGGACTGACTAGTAGGTCCTATAAACATAGATGAAAAAAGATATGAAAGTGATGGATGATTTTGCCAGAAAGCGATCATGCTTTTTAATAGATCTGGACGTTTTAAAAATGGGCTAGCTTCAGGGCTAGAAGCACCTAAGACTATGTGGTTTCCTCCGCCAGTGCCGACTCTGCGTCCATCGATTAAAAACTTCTCTGTGCTTAAGCGTGTTTTATAAGCCTCTTCGTATATGGTGAAGGTAATATCTTTTAATTCTTCCCAGTCATGAGCGGGCTGTATATTAACTTCTATAACACCAGGATCTGGTGTTACGCTTAGATGCGTGATTCTGAGATCCTTCGGTGGAGTGTAACCCTCAAGTACGACTGGAATATTTAACTCTTCAGCAGTTAACTCAATAGCGACTATCAGCTCTAAGAAGTTCTCTATAAAATTTAACGGTGGTAAAAACAGATGTAATATACCATCCCTGACTTCAGCACAGATCGCACTGCGAACTAGGCCGCAAGGGTCGTCTTTAAAATCTTTGTCGTGAATATTTTTCTTTGGATTTTTTAAGATCTTCTTGCGTAGCTGACTATAAGAAGCGAGTGGGGCTTTCTGTTCGTAGGGACTAGGTTTTAGTAAAAATTCACCATCTGGGGCTATCACAGTGGGAAGGCTCTGAAGAGGGAGGCGTAAACCTATAGGTGAATCTCCTATTCCTAATGTGAGTCTTTGATTCTTAAATTCCCATTTATTACTAATCCATCTCTGTCTTCTTGGTGAGAAATGTAATGGTAGAACGTAACCTACTTCTTGATTTAGATTTTCATCAAGTAAATTCTGTAAACGCTTACGCTCAGTAGCTTCATAGGTGTTAGACTCTAAAATCTCTTTCTCTATGGGTATTTTATTTTCTTGCCAGAGATAATAGATAGTATCTTCAAAAGCTGGAATAGCATAAGATGATGGTATAGAAAGCTTTTTAGTTAATTTTTCTAAAAAGATTTTACTATTTTCTAGTGAACTGCTACTTTTCTCTTTTTTAGATTTAGTTTCGTTAGCAGATATTTTAATTAAACCAGTGTTAGCCCAAATAGGTTCAGCATCCTTGCGCCAGAAGCAGTGCATAGCCCAGCGAGGTAATATTTCACCTGGATACCATTTCCCTTGACTCACTTGTATTAGAGCATTAGGCTGAAATCTTTCTTTTAGAGATAGCAGAAGCTTTTCCCCAAGCTGTTTCTTTTCATCACTGAGAGCTGTGAAATTCCATTCAGAGCCAGAGCGATTATCAAGAGAGACGAAAGTCGGTTCCCCACCCATAGTGAGCTCAATTTTAGATTTACTTAGATCTTTATCTATAGCTTTGCCAAGCATGTCGATGCTGTTCCATTCATGGTCTGAATATGGCTTGGTGACTCGTCTGTCTTCACGAATACGAGTTATAGTCATTTCGTGATGCAAGCTGCTATCGCAAGCTTCAAGCAAGCCACTTATGGGAGCTGCACTAGAAGGGTTCGGGGTACAGCACAGAGGTATATGACCTTCACCAGTGAAGAGACCAGATGTAGGATCTAGTCCTATCCAGCCTGCACCAGGTAAATAGACTTCAGTCCAAGCATGTAAATCAGTAAAATCATGGTCTGTGCCAGATGGTCCATCAAGAGATTTAATATCAGCTTTTAATTGGATGAGATAACCAGAGGCAAAGCGAGTTGCTAAGCCGAGATATCGCATAGCTTGGCAAAGTAACCACGCAGAGTCTCTGCATGAGCCACTTTTAAGCTTAAGAGTTTCTTCACAGCTCTGTATGCCTTCTTCTAAACGAATTACATATTTTAATGATTTGTTTAATTCACTATTTATCGCTACTAAGAAATCTATAGTGTTTAATTTAGTGCCTTTATTGATCTGGGTCGATTCTGTAAAATCCTTTAGCCAAGCCTTAAGTAAGCTGCCATTTTCCTTAATTTCTAAATATGGCGATAGCTCCTCTTTTAATTCGCTGCTGTAAGAGAAAGGAAATTTCTCAGCGTAATCTTCTAGGAAAAAATCAAATGGGTTAAAAACTCTAACTTCTGTAACTAGGTCAACTTCAACAGAAAATTCTTTAGTCTCTTCTGGAAAGACTAATCTTGCTAAGTAATTTCCAAAAGGGTCTTGTTGCCAATTTATAAAATGTTTTTCAGGCAAGACTTTTAGTGAATAAGATTGAATATGTGATCTACAATGCGGTGCTGGGCGCAATCTGATAGTCTGCATGCCAAGCTTAATAGGTCTATCATAGCTGTAGTGTGTAATATGGTGTAGTGCCGTTAATATGCCCATGAATTTTCCTAAATTTGTTTTGATAATCTAGGCTATCTATAATATAGTTGTTAGTAAGCCAATATTACAAGGGCTTTCTTTATCTAAGGGTCGACTTTTGAGTGATATATTTGCACTAAATTTTGATGGCTTAAGTTCGCCATCTATTAAATTAAAACTTTTTGATGAAACTCAGGCGAGTTTATCTACTGGTTGGGGTTTTGGTTGGTATCCAAACAACAATCAGGGAGCGATTGTTGCAAAAGATCCTGCGGCAAGAGATACCCGAATACTTACTGAAGCCTTGATGGATTGGGAGAAATTTCGTTCGACCGTCTTTATCTGTAAAGTGATGAAGGGTGCTAAGGGTTATACGAATCATGAGACGCAGCCATTTTCTCGCAGCTTTGCTGGTAGGGATTGGTTATTTATGCATAAAGGAGATTTAGATAAAACTAAATTACAGGCATTACACTCTAATAAGTCGAGATTTCTTGAGCCATTGGGGCGAACAGATTCAGAGATAGCTTTCTGTTATTTACTTGGTTTGATGCAGGATAGTAATATTCGCAAGCTTGCAGATATTAAGCCTGAAGTGTTATTGGTTTGGTTTGAGCAATTTGATCAGCTTGGTAGTGCAGATATGATACTTACTGATGGTAATAGCTTGGTTTGCTTTCATGGAACTCAGTCGCAGACGAATATGTATTATACGAGAAGGAAGCCACCAAGCAAACTTAATATCTTTGATTCCGAAATAGCTTCTATAGATTTAAAAGACCCTAGAGACACTTATAGAACAGCTTTAATATTTAGTTCTTCATCTTTCCCTCAAGGAGATTGGCATCAAATGCAGTCTGGTCAATTGCTAATCTCTCGAAGAGGCAGCTTGATTTGGGATAATAAGCAAGGCTTGCAAAATTTTAATTATGCTTACCAATCTGAAAGTTCTTCTAATCTAATGGCTGGATCTTTAGTTGGTATTTCTGAGCAACAGTTATCGGGTTCTGCTAGCTTATCATCTTTAAGTGACTCGACCCAGCAGGCTTTAACTAATCTTCCGCATCTATCTATAACTAATCTTCGGGCGATAACACATGCACCTGATGGCAAAGCGCTCTCATACAGAACTTTTGATGTTACTCACATTACTAGTTATGAATATGAACAGATAGTGGAGCACAGTACTCATAGATTTAGATTACAGCCGATAGAAGATCAATTACAAGAAGTAGTTCTATCAAGCCTGAAAGTCTCTACTGGTGGTGAAGAGATTCGCTATGAGGATGTTTTTGGTAATCAATCAGTGCATTATAGTATTAATTTACCTTATGCTCAATTATCAATAGAGAGTAAAAGTCGAGTGAAGGTTTTTGCTTGTCCACCAGATGACCACAGTCTTTCACGCAGACAAACTACGATTCCTCTGGTCTGGATGCCGTGGCAAAGACAGATGATGATGGCTTATTTACTCCCACCAGAATTGCCTGAAACTCAGCTGGTAGAATTGACTGACTATGCGATGAGCTTTGTGGAGAGAAATGATTACAGTTTACATCACACATTAGAGGATATAAATCAGAGTATTTATAATGATTATAAATACGTCCAAGGTACTACTTTCTTGGATACGACACCATTTGAGGTCTATACCGCAAGAAAAGGTGTCTGTCAGGATTTCGCTAATTTATTTATTTGTTTAGCTCGTCTTCTAAATATTCCAGCTCGTTATCGCACGGGCTATATATATACTGGAGCTAACTATGAAAATAAATTACAGTCTGAGGCTTCTCATGCTTGGGCTGAAGTTTATCTGCCTTATGTGGGTTGGCGAGGTTATGATCCGACTAATGGTTGTCCAGTAGCACAAGATCATATCAGAGTAGCCTGTGGCAGGAATTATCGAGATGCTACTCCGACTTCAGGTACGATTTTCAAAGGCGGTGGTTCTGAGAAACTTTCAGTTACAGTTAGAATAGAAGAGGTAAATCTTTAAAAAATTTAGTGGTGAAAGTGTATGAAGGAAACTAATTTAAATTTTGATAATTATAAAACTGGTTCTTTCTATGATGAACTTTTTGATGAAAGCGGCCAAGCACACTTGCATTCTAAGCCACTTATAGATCAGATTAATGCACTATCGCATAAGGATTTACGTCGCAGACAGAAAGCTGCGGAACTCGCTTTACATCAGCTTGGTATAACTTTTAGTGTTTATGGTGATAAGAAGGGAACTGAAAAAATATTTCCTTTTGACGTTATCCCTAGAGTTATTCCAGCGAGTGAATGGCAAAATATAGAGAATGGACTGAAGCAGCGCATAGAGGCTTTGAATCTGTTCGTAGATGATATTTACCATGATAAAAAGATTTTAAAAGATAAGGTCATACCTCAGGATTTAATACTTTCATCTAAGTGTTATTTAAAAGAATGTGAGGGCTTGAATCCTCCACGTAAAATATGGATTCATATTACGGGTACTGATTTAGTCAGGGATGTAGATGGTGCATTTTATGTTCTAGAAGATAATCTTAGATGTCCATCTGGAGTGTCTTATGTGTTAGAAAACCGTGCTATACAGAAACGCACTTTCCCGCAGGCTTTTGCGACGATGAATGTTAGAAGAGTTGCTGATTATCCTGATCACTTATACGATACTTTAAAATACTTAGCCCCAGATCATATTGAAAAGCCAAAGATAGTTATCCTCACTCCAGGTATTTATAATTCAGCCTATTTTGAACATGCTTATTTAGCTCAGCAGATGGGTATTACTTTAGCTCAAGGATCAGATTTGGTAGTCGAGAATGATGAATTGATGCTTCGCACTACTAAAGGCTTTGAGAAAGTAGATGTGGTTTATAGAAGAATCGATGATGATTTTCTTGACCCGAGTGTATTTCGTGAGGATTCTTTATTAGGCGTGAAAGGTATTATGAATGCCTATCATAAAGGTAATCTTGCTTTAGCTAATGCACCAGGTAATGGTATCGCTGACGATAAAGCTGTCTACGCCTATGTTCCAGAGATTATAAAATATTATTTAGGTGAAGAGCCCATATTGCCTAATGTGCATACTTATATCTGTGAGGACAAGAAGCAGCGTGATTATGTACTTGATAATTTAGAGAAACTGGTAGTTAAGGCTGTAAATCAGTCTGGTGGCTATGGGATGCTTATTGGACCTAAATCTACACGCTCTGAAAGGGAAAGTTTCGCTGAAAAAATTAAAGCAAATCCACGAGATTATATAGCTCAACCTACTCTTTCTTTATCTCGCTGCCCAACTATCATTGGTGATGATATTGAGGGTCGGCATGTCGATGTTAGACCTTACATCCTTTATGGTAAGTCGATTTTCGTTCTTCCAGGAGGACTTACTCGTGTCGCTTTGGTGAAAGGCTCACTAGTAGTTAATTCTTCTCAAGGTGGTGGCAGTAAAGATACTTGGGTATTGGGTAGTGAGGGGAATTCTTAAATGTCAGGGCTTATGCTAAGTAGAGTAGCTAATTCTATATATTGGATGAGCCGTTATCTAGAACGGGCTGATAGCATAGCTCGCTTTATAGATGTTAATCTTAAACTAATTTTAGATATAGCTTTAGATCGTGAAAATGTTCAGTGGCAGCCATTAGTTTTAGCTTCTGGTGATGAGGCTGATTTCTTTAAAAGATATAAGACTTTAGATCAAAAGAGAGTAGTACATTTTTTAACTTTTGATAATTTAAATCCTAATTCTATTCTCTCTTGTATTCTTAACGCTCGCGAAAACGCTCGCACAGTGAGAGAGATGATACCTACTGAATTATGGGAAACTATAAATGAGCTTTATCACTTTATACAGAAATATAGTAAAAAGCGTCAGAAAGATAATCTCTTACCTTTATATGCTCAGATAAAAGCTTCTAACAATGTAGCTTGCGGCCTTGTCGCGAATGCGATGCTGAGAGACCAGGCTTTGCATTTTTTGCGTTTAGGGCAGATGATAGAACGAGCAGATAAAACAGCTAGGCTATTAGATGTTAAGTATTTTCACTTATTACCAAGCCCTGAGTATGTTGATTCTCCTTATGATGCTGTCGAGTGGGGCGCCGTATTGCGCTCTGTAAGTGCTTTCCAGATGTATAGAAAAAAATATCACCAAGTTAATTATCGTGATGTTTCAGAGTTCTTAATTTTCGATCCATTTTTCCCACGCTCAATAAATTATTGTGTTAATCAGACTCTATCTTCACTTGGGGCGATTACTGAGATGACTAAAGTTGATATGGGAGCTAAACATGAAATGGCTAAATTGCAGCAAATGCTCTTAGTCACCAGTGTAGATAAGGTTTTAGCTGAAGGCTTGCATGAATTTATTGATATTTTTCAGTTTAATTTGAATATAGTAGATCAAGTTATTTATAGATCGTTTTTTGAGCTTAAGTAATAATCTTTATATTAGGCACTGAGATGTTCATTTACTAAGGCTTTGGTATCTAGAAAAATTTTCTCAAGATCAATGAATTTTTTAAAATCATTGAGTTCATTTAGACTCTGTATGTGATTTGTACCCGTGGTTTCGCTGCGGAAAATATTTTTTCTGGCTCTTTCTAAAACTTTTTTTGCTCCAGCATAACGTTTCTCATTTACAAGGTGTAAACAAGCACAGATTTGGATGAAAGCTTGGTATAGACAGCGATCTGCTTCATGGTAATTTTGCCAGAATTTTTCTGCTTCTTCATGGGCTTCATAGAATCTACCTTCGTGAAAAAGTTTAATTCCTAAATAGATGTGGTTGAAATTGGCAGAGGACATTAATCTTCATTTTTACATAAATTTTACGTACTAAGATTATTAATCACTGGCATGATTATTGGTAATGATTCACTCTCCTGAAATTCATAGAAATTTATTTCCGAGCTCTATTCTGAGCTTTATGCTGAGCCGTTTAGCGGCATTAACCTTGCTATTATGTATTTTTACTAATCCAGGTTTTGCGGCGATGGACGCCATTACGACTTTTGAATTAGGTGGTGCTTCTAATTCTCCTGGTATCGCTGATAAAAATCATCTAATTATTGAAGAGGATTTTATGAGTTATCGGACTAAATTTAAAGGTGACAAGTCTTATAGTTATCAGCTTGGGCAGACTAAACTGCGTTATGGTCTTATCGAAAATAAACTTGAGGCGAGGGTAAGTTCCGCTGGTGTAACAGTAAATGAAATAGATTCAGGTCTTTCTAATATGTCTCTAGGTACGAAGATACGTCTCCATGATGAATCTAAATATATTCCTAGTGCAGAAATTATTACTGACTGGGAAATTCCAGTAGGGGATAGGGATTTAAGGAATGTAGGTTTTGACCAAAGCTATATGTTAGTTATGGGGAAAATGTTTACGAAGAAGTTCGGTAGCATAATTAATGCGACTGTAGATTTTTCAAGTTTTAATGCGAATACTGGTACTAGTGCGATAGTCTCTGCACCACTAGTTTTCAACTTAAATTACTATATTAAACCTGAGCTCAATCTCTTTTCTCATATCTATGGGACAGTATATTTGACTGAAGGTATTGATAACCCTTTAGCTATGGATATGGGAGCTAGTTATGCGATTACTAAGGATTTAGTTATAGTTTCGTGGGTAAGTAAAGGTTTAAATGATGCTGCTCCAGATATGACAGTTGATCTTGGTTTTATTTATCGAATTTAAATATTCACATTCATATGCATTCTTATCGCATGAATTAGTTTGGTAGTTTATGAAAATTTCATCAAACACTATGAATTTCCAGGTCTTAGAGTTTAAGATAGGATATTTTAAACCAGCTAATAACCTGTTTCTGATAGATTGAGCTTCTTAGGGGAAATAAAAGCATTGAGAGGTATCCTTAAAATTTAGTTTAATATATAGAAGGGAAAAAGATGTCCAAGCTTGTAATTATTCTAGGAGACCAGTTAAATACTAAACTATCTGCGCTCGAAGAATTTAAAAAAGATGAAGATGAAATTCTTATGATGGAAGTATTGGACGAAAGTTCTTACGTAAAGCATCATAAAAAAAAGTTAGTATTTATTCTTTCAGCTATGAGGCATTTTGCGAAATCCCTAACTAGAGAGGGTTTTAAAGTAAATTATATTAAACTTGATAGTCTAGAAAGTCTAAAATCTTTCACCGAAACGCTAGTAGGATTTATTAAAACCAGACACTCTCAAAATCAAGCTTTTCATAAAATCATCTCTACCGAAGCTTCTGAGTACAGGGTTTTAGAAATGCAAAAATCTTGGACAGAGCTTCTAGAGAAATTTAATATAATTTTTGAGCTTAGGGAAGATAATCGTTTTCTCTGTACAAAAGAGGAGTTTAGCGATTGGGCTAAAGGTAAAAAAAGTCTTCTTATGGAAAATTTTTATCGTGAGATGCGAAAGAAAAACAATATCCTAATGGCTGATAATAAAAAACCTCTAGGCGGTAAATGGAACTATGATCATGATAATCGGGAAAGTTTAAGTAATAAAAAGACTCTTAATAAAATACCTGAACGATTCATTCCAGAACCAGATGAAATCACAAGAGAAGTTATAGAGCTAGTTACAGAGAAATTCAGTAATTATTTTGGTGATATAGAACCTTTTTATTTTGCCGTTACGAAAGAGGGTGCAGGGAAGGCTTTAGAGATTTTTTTGCAAGAATATTTACCTAATTTTGGTAAGTACCAAGATGCGATGCTTGAAAATGAAGCTTTTCTTTATCACAGCGTTATTTCACAATATATTAATATCGGCTTATTAGATCCGTTAGAGATATGTAAACTAGCTGAATCTGAATATTTAAAAGGCTCTGCTCCTATAAATGCAGTGGAAGGTTTTATTAGACAGATATTAGGCTGGAGAGAATTTGTTAGAGGAATTTACTGGTTATACATGCCAGATTACGTTAATAGTAACGCTTTAGAAGCCTACAGACAGCTACCTGAATTTTACTGGGATCCCAATAAAACTGAAATGAACTGCTTAAAACAGGTCATTAAACAAACTAAGGAAAATGCATACTCACATCACATACAAAGACTTATGATCACTGGAAATTTTGCTTTAATCGCAGGAATCAATCCCCAAGAAGTTCATGAATGGTATCTCAGCGTCTATGCCGATGCTTATGAATGGGTTGAATTACCTAACACTCTAGGCATGGCTCTCTATGCGGATGCTGGCAAATTAGCAACTAAGCCCTATGCTGCAAGCGGTTCTTACATAAATAAAATGTCTAATTTCTGTAAAAACTGTAAGTATAATGTTAAAGAAAAAATCTCTAGCGATGCTTGTCCTTTTAATTATTTATACTGGGATTTTATTCACCGCAATGTTAGCACACTGAAAAACAATCCTAGATTAGCTTTTGCTTACAAGAATTTAGAGAATTTTGATGCAGATAAGCTCACGGCGATTAAGGAAAGTTCAGAGAAGTTTATGGATCAGCAAACCTTCTAATCTACCTCACGGACACAGATTTTTCTTTATTCGGAGAACATTTGCCCAAAAGCATAATTAGTGTTCTAATGTTTTTCAACGGCTTAATAATATTTCATAAAGCTCATGAAGTACTATTA
The DNA here is from genome assembly GCA_049314535.1 of Vampirovibriophyceae bacterium. GTDB lineage: Bacteria > Cyanobacteriota > Vampirovibrionia > LMEP-6097 > LMEP-6097 > LMEP-6097. Next base: position 16,012 of record JBMOEX010000044.1, read on the forward strand.
AAGCTAGATGTTGATAAAGGAGACAGATGTTAGACTTTAGTAAACTAGATATAGGATTAATTAATTTGATTCTATTTATTCCTCTTTTCCTGTTCTTTTTGTATATCATGGACTACAAACCATCTAAGAGAGTTGGTTCCATCAAAGAAGATGCTAGCTTTTGGCAGTATCTTAAAGACTTTTATTCTTTTCGCTAAACTTTGATTAAGAAAGGAGCTTTCTAAGACTGGGCTTCAAAAGCCAAATCAGTAAATTCACCCTAATTTTTCGATTATAATCCGAAAATTAGGCGTTTCTTTGAGATTCAATTCTTAAAAATCTCCAAAAAATCTTCATCCTCCTCCATATCCTCCAATTTAATAAATTTTATTAAACGCCCTTTATAATCTAGCTCCCCACTAATATTTTCATTAATAACAAAACAATGTTCTGTATTCGGATATGAACGCAAAAACTGCTCAAAAGCTTTAGGTATAAGCATTTGCTTTAGCTTAGATTTAACTTCGATAATGCTCGGCTTGCGATTTTTAATATAAATAAAATCTATTTCACTACCATCTTTAGTCCTCCAGAAACGTATCTCAGAGTTTTTAGGTGCTCGCATTCTTAAAGCGTTGTGCACATAGGATTCATATAAAAGCCCCTTATCTGATCTGGCTTTCAATAAAGAAAAATCACTGATAATAGAATTCCTAATTCCACTATCAAATAAAAAGTATTTTTTAGATTTTTTCAGCTCATTACTGAGATTTTGCGAAAAACTATAAAGTGGATAAAGCACGAAAGTCTGTTCCAGTATTGCCAAATAATGCTCCGCAGTCTTATTACTTAACATCAATTCACGCGCAAGAGAGCTCACTGAAACAATTTGAGCCTGGGTATCAGCTAAAATATAAATTAAGCGATTAAAGGCAGGCATATTCTCTTCTTTAATTAGGCTTTTAATATCTTTTAGGATATAGGTAGCAACTAGGTTATCAAGCAAATCAATTTTCTGATCATTAGTTTTCAAATGCATCAAACCAGGTAAGCCTCCATAAATTAAATAAGTTTCAAAAGTTTTTTTCACCTGCTTAAATTCACTAAAACTGAGCGGGAATATATGCTTCTCAATCTTTCTTCCAGCAAGGCTTTCCTTTAAATGTTTATGCATTTCCAAGGAAGAGGAACCTGAAGCAATAATTTTAACTTTCAATTTCCTATCATCAAAAATAGCTTTAAATAAACTAGAAGCATTTTCAAAATATTGAAATTCATCAATAAAAATAAAATCTGTGTTCTTGGTAATATCCTTATATAGACTGACTAAGTCTTGATTAAAGTAACGACTATCTTCGGGAATCTCTAAATTAAAATATTTAGTTTTCTTCTTCTTTGCTTTAGCAAATTTTTCAAGCTCAATCATTAAATGGGTTTTACCAACCTGCCTTGCACCAATCAAGATCAATATTTCACTTTTTTTCAAGCACTTAATTAAATCATCGAAAGAATCTCTCTTCACAAGCATATATTACTATTTTACCCAAGTACTCCAAAATAGTAAATTTTTGACGATTTTGGAGTGATAAGGAGAAATAGTAAGTTAAAGCATCACCTCAAAACCACATAAGCTTCAAGAATCCCCTCATGAAAGCTCTC
>JBMOEX010000045.1:0-17315 GCA_049314535.1 Vampirovibriophyceae bacterium
GCAGATCTAGATACTATTAAACAAAAGACCATAACTGCTTTAGAACGAGGTTATGATATTTTAAAGGTCAAACTTGGCTGTAAGGATGACCTAGAAATCATTAAAACAATTCGCAAACTTGCCCCCAATGCACGCATCAGAGTAGATGCAAACTGCGCTTGGACTTTAAAAGAAAGCCTAGAGGTTTTAGCTGAGATAAAGGCTTTAAACATAGAATTCGTTGAAGAACCTTTGCTGCAAAGCTCAAGCCCAGAAGAATACAAAGAACTTTTCCTCAAAAGCCCACTACCACTAATGGCTGATGAAAGCTGCAAAAGACTTTTAGACATTCCACACTGTGCTAAATATTTTCACATGATAAACCTAAAACTCACTAAAACTGGCGGTCTTACAGAAGCAATAAGGATGATACATGCAGCTAGAGCACATGGTTTAAAAATCATGCTGGGTTGTTTTACTGAAACTAACGTATCAATAAGCGCAATGGCAAGCATTAGCCCATTAGTGGATTTCACTGATTTAGATGGTGCCTTATTATTAGCCAAAGACCCCTACGCAAATGGCTTATTTCAAAGAAATGAAATTCATTTACATGATAGAGTAGGCTTAGGGATAGAGATTTCGACATTAAAGCCTTAGAAAAGAATCAGTGACAGAGAAAATCCACACAGAGGTACTTATCATTGGAGCAGGTGCTGCTGGCTTAATGACTGCCATTCAAGCAAGTTCACGCAAGAGAAAAGTTATTGTTTTAGAATCCAGCTCTAAACTCTGTGAAAAAATCCGTATTTCTGGCGGTGGCAGATGTAATTTTACAAATCTTAATGCTAACTCAGAAAATTACATCTCTCAAAATCCGCATTTTGCTAAAACTGCTTTAAACAGTTACACTCAACATGATTTTATTAAGCTCGTAGAAAAGCATCGCATAAAATTTCACGAAAAGAAGCTCGGACAGCTATTCTGTGACGATAGTTCTCAGAAAATAATAGATATGTTACTTCATGAAGCAGCCTATAATAATGTGAAAATCATTAGCCAAGCTAAAACTGAAACAGTAGAAAGATTAGAAAATCAAAATTTCATTATCAAAGCAGAAGTTCAGGGTAGAAGGAAACTTGAGATCGAGTGTGAATCACTAGTAATGGCGACTGGCGGTCTTTCTATTCCGAAAATTGGAGCTAGTGATTTTGGTTATCGAATCGCAAAACAATTTAACTTAGACATAATAGAACCTAAAGCAGCCCTGGTACCGCTGATGAGCCTTCTTGCCCAAAGGAATTTATATAAAGAACTAAGTGGCGTATCTATAGATTCGATAGTAACAGCTAAAGCTAATATATTAAATACTCGCAAACCTAGCCCCATTAATTTCAGGGAAAATATTTTATTTACACACAGAGGACTCAGTGGGCCAGCTATATTGCAAATCTCTTCTTATATTAATGACGGTGAAAGCATCTCCATAAATTTAATTCCAGAGTACAAAGACTTTCTAAGCGACCTAAAAAAATATAGCAAAGATAAAAATTACGCAAAGAAGAATCTAAATAATATAATTAAAACCCTTCTGGATAGAGTCTCAAATAATTTTATTGATTCTTTAGCAGAAAACTATTCTTGCAAATTAGCCAAACCACTTGGCGAATATCCTCACTCATTTTTTGAAGAGCTTCACTTTAAACTAAGTGACTGGAAATTCACGAGTCTCATCTCAGAAGGCTTTGATAAAGCTGAAGTTACGAGAGGTGGTGTAAACACGAATGAACTATCTAATAAAAGCATGGCAACAAAAAAAATTCCTAACTTATTTTTCGTTGGTGAATTAGTTGATGTAACAGGCTGGCTTGGTGGGTATAATTTTCAATGGGCTTGGTCTTCTGGCTTTCTATCTGGTCAAAACTGTTAATTAAAAAAAGACCATTATGATTAAAGGAAATTAATGCTTTTTGAAACACTAGAATACTATGAAAATATTAATAGATGCCCTAGCTATCTTAAAAGCTACAAACAAATCGAAGAACTCATTGCCATTAAGCACAGGCAGCAACGCTGCTTTTCTCATTGGAAAACTCATTTAGAAAATACTAAACAGTTCATCAATGCAAACATAGACAAGGACCCAAATATATTTGGTAGCTCTTATGTATTAGTGCTAGGAGCAGGCTTTGGAAATGATTTAGATCTACATTTCCTTACTGACAATTTTGAAAAAATAATACTAGCAGATCTCTTCTTTCTAAAATCAGCTCGTAAGAAATTAAGTTGTTATCCAAACATATTCTTCTCTGAATTTGATATCACTCAATGCATGGAAAAAATACTTCTTTTACTTCAAAGATACAAAAATGATAAAAATACTTTCCTCGAAAAGCTGCAAGAATATACGAGGCAAAGATCCAATTCTGTAAATAATCTTAAAGGACACCCTTTTATAAAACTTATTAACAACAATGAAACAAAAAATATTATTTCATTAAACCTACTCTCACAAATACCTTCAAGCTTTGTTCAGTTATTCGAGAAAACATTTAAAGGCTGCTACAACGAAAAAGAATTTTATTTTTTCTATAGGATGTTAATCAAAGAACACTTACAGTTAATGACCTATGCGAAGAAAGAAGGCAAAAGTGTTTTAATTATTAGTGACACTTCTAAATACGTCTCCGACAGGCGCGGCAAAGAAATATCACAAGAGTCCAGTCTTTATGAAATAAATATGAAACAGAATTTGCCAAGCATAAAAGAAGAGAAAAATTGGTACTGGAAATTAGCTCCTTTAGGTGAGATTTCATCCAATTATTCATTAAAGCTACTCGTAAACGCTATCAAGGTTTAAAAGTCATATTATTTGCTATGATTTACTTGCACTGAAGCACTTATCGAAATCATGGGGAGAAATCTATCTTTTATAAATAAAACCAAATATCGATTTAGTTATGAGCTTCTTGGCTTATTACTATTCCTTATCGGTTATTTACTACACCCTCCATCAAGCTTAGCTTCAGTAAATCTTTCAAGAGTGCCAGACGTGCTCTACGAAGGTTCTTTATTAACTTTCTACGCCAAGCCCAATAAGTTTTTAAGTAGCTCTAAAAATGAATTTCACGTAAGCCTCATCACAGCAGATAATCAAGAAATTATACTGGAAACATTTGTTAATTCAAAAAACAACAAAGCACAAATTCGCCTACCTCTATTACCAACAGATGCAAATAATGTTTTTAGGGTAACTCTCAAGACTAGTGGAGCAGATATAAGTTTAAATAAAGCAGAAGCTATCACAAGACTATTAACTAGGCAAGCAACAAACCTCAACTTAAATCTGTACTCCGAAAAACCAATTAACCCCGAAATCAATCTTAATGCAGCATTAGAGATACCCAGTACCACAAATAGCGGTCTATTCTCAAATGTAGTTATTGGTCCCCAAGGTAGCGCTGGACCAACTGGACCAGCGGGACCAGCTGGACCCCAAGGCCCTATTGGACCAGCTGGTCCTGTAGGGCTCCAAGGTCCTATCGGCCCAGCTGGACCAACTGGCCCAGCTGGTCCAAGCACCGTCACAGGAGCAAATGTAATAGGTCCAGTTCAAAATGCTATTGCCGCAACTATAGCCCAAAGCCTTTTAAATGGTGCTAATAGTTTACAACTAGCTGGAGGTAGCTCTTTAGTTTTAAATACGCCATCTCCCACAAATATTACACTACCAAGCACAGGGACGCTTGCAACCACCACTGGTTTAACCCCAATTAGCCTAAATTCAACTCCGATTAATCTAAATGCTCTCGGAAACTCAGCTTCTGTGAGTGTAACAGGACTCAATTTTATTAGAATCACAGACTCCACCCCTGCAAACACAGACTCTAATGCTGACCAATTAAGACGTCTTACTGGTGGCATCCCAGGCCAACGAGTCACCATACTTTTTGATACTTCTGTCAGAGTCAATAACAGTACAGCTTTTGCCATAGATGAACTAGATTTAGCTGGTACTACAAACAAAACTTTTAATACAAAAGATGTTTTAGAACTAATCTATGATGGCAGCCTCTGGCATGAAGTCAGTAGAAGCGAGAACTAAGCCCGAACTCTAACTAAAGATTTTTTCATATGATCTTTAATTTCCTGCACTGTAGTTTCACCAAAATGCAAAATAGAAGCAAGCAAGGCAGCATCAGCACCAGCTTTCAACACATCTACCACATGGCTTGCATTACCAGCACCACCACTTGCAATTACAGGTATTCTCACGAACTCCGTAACTCGCTTAATAAGATCTAAATCATAACCATTTTTACTACCATCCCCATCCATACTGGTAAGTAATATTTCACCTGCTCCACGCTGCTCACCAGCTCTGATCCACTCAATAGCATCCAAGCCAGTATCCTCTCTACCACCCTTAACGTAAACTCTCCAAGAATTACCATGTCGCTTAACATCGACGGCTAACACTATACACTGACTACCAAAATTATTAGCTCCCTCAGAAAGCAGTTCTGGATTTCGCACAGCAGCAGAATTTATACCTACCTTATCAGCACCTGAATGTAAAAGCATTTCTACATCTTTTACACTAGATACTCCTCCACCAACAGTAAGAGGAATAAAGATTTCTTTTGCCGTAGCTTTAATAACTTCATAAGTCGCTTTGCGATCCTCATTACTAGCGGTGATATCCAAGAAACAAAGCTCATCAGCTCCCATCTCATAATATCTCCGAGCAAGTTCTACAGGATCACCAGCTTGCCTTATATTGATAAAATTAACTCCCTTAACGACCTGACCTTTATCCACGTCTAGGCAGGGAATAATACGCTTACTGATCACATTAAAAGTTTATCAGCTTATGCCTACCGAAAATTTTATATTATTTAAAAAGAGAAAAGTCCGCAACTTAATGAAAATTCAGGAAAAATTTGATTATTTAACTAATATTTTTAAAGATTACGACCCCCTGTCTTTTAGTTTTCTGCCATTCAAAATAGCAGACAAAACTAAATTCTTAATCAGAGAGATGCTCAACAAAAAAGAAGTCAGCGAAGAAGATTTAGAAATCCTATCAACAAAGCTTGAAACTCTAATACAGAATACCGAAAAGCACGATACAACCTTAATAATTGAAGCACAACAGTCTCTCAGCGACTTACTCGAAAATAAACCTTGGAATATACATTGCAAAAAATTTACCTTAGATACTAAAATCTTTATCAATAAAGTCACTAAATTACTAATCCTCAATGAGAAAGATGCTTTAGAAAAAATAAGCAAAAATAGTGAATTAATATTAAGTGGGGAAAAAGATAACAGCACAGATGCAGTAAGCTCAATCTCTCAAGGCTATTTCAAAAGCTACGACAATGCAATCCAAGCCTGTGACTGCGTCTTAAATCCTAAAGTAATCAAAGATATCATAGAGAAAGCCCTGGAAGCAGTAAAAACACTCAAGATCTCCCTAAGTGATTCCCCTATCACAGAGATTCGTGAAATGCTTAAGGAAAGCGAGATACGACTAAGAGAATTCCACTCCGCTTTAATTTACAGAATTAATGAGAAAATTAATGGCTCACATTTATTAGAAATAATAGAAGATGCTAACGAAACTAAAATAATCCTCACAAAAAATCCCAAGCATCTTCAAAAAATACCTACCACCAAAAATTTACTCAATTTTCAAATTTACGATGCAGTCTGTGCAAATCAATTATCCTATCAACGCATTAAAGACTTAATATGCAGAGGTAACATAAAACAAATAATCCTAAAAGACACTCTAGCCAATGATTTAAAAGATTTTATTGAGGAAATGCGCAATGATCAACTAACACTAAACATACATACCTCTGATTTGATTCAACAGGAGCTGGCTTTAAACCTAGCCTACCAACTGCTTTGGGAAGATGAGGTACCTGTAATCGCCAGCAACTAAAACCTAGATGGCCAAAGCTGTTCTCACATGTTCCCTGTCATCAAAATGAATAGTCTTATCTTTTAATATCTGATAGTCTTCATGGCCTTTACCAGCAATGACCACAACATCTGTTGCAAGTGCCGCACTAACAGCTCTTTTAATTGCATCTGCACGATTCTCTATAATTTCAATCTTCTCTAAATTAGGAATACCAGCTAATATATCTGCAATAATTTGCCTTGGCTCCTCAGAGCGTGGATTATCAGAAGTGACGTAAACCAGGTCAGCGAGATCATAAGCGATTCTACCCATCTTCGGTCTTTTAGTAATATCTCTATCCCCACCACAACCAAAGACACAAATCAATCGCGTAAAATCACTATTAGAAATAAGGTCTCTAGCACCCTTAAGTATATTCTCCAGACCATCTGGACTATGTGCATAATCAACAATACATAAGGGTTTCGCCTCAGCAGTAATAGTTTCAAATCTACCTGGCACAGCCCTTAAACTCGGTGCTTTCTCGAACACAAGTTCTAAAGAGATACCTTCAAGCAAAGCTAATAAAAAAGCTGCAAGTGAATTATAAATATTAAAAGTACCATTAAGTTTTAATTTAATTCGAGAATTTTTTAAAAATGAATCTAAATCAGCCTTTGCTTTATCAGTTTCTTGATTTTGCACAATTAAATATTTAGCCTTCAGCCCATCACTCATCTCTAAGCCGTACTCTAAACCAGTTTGAGAGATTTTTACATTAACAGCCCGCAGATCTGCGTGAGCAGTATTAATCGCAAAAGTCCAGATATCTAATTTTGATTTTAAAGCCTCTTCTTTAAAGCGAAAGAAGTATTCATTGTCTGGATTTAATATAGCTGCATGTTTGGTTTGTTTAAATATCTCTGCTTTCGCCATTAAATACTCTTCCATATTATGGTGATAATCTAAATGATCCTGAGTCAGATTGGTAACTATGCTGTATTTAAACTCAATTCCGTGGCACCTCTTTTGATCCAAGGCATGGGAGCTTACTTCCATCGTAAGTTTTCTTAAGTTTCTTGCATAAACCTTACTTAATTCCTCTTGAATTAAATTTGACTGAGGAGTAGTGTTGCCAAGCTCAATATATTGGTCACTACTTTTGTAACGTACTCCTATGGTACCTAATAGTGCACAACCCTCATGGGCGTGTAGCCGAACTCCATTTTCTGCGTTTTCGTCGTCCTCTAAGATTTCCTGTATAAGGTGCGTAACGGTGGTTTTACCATTAGTTCCGGTCACACCATATACATCAATATGCTTACTTGGCTCATTGAAAAATTTAGCTGCAAGCTCAGCTAAGCTCATACGCGTATCATCACTAAACAAAAATTCTACTTGAGGATAATCTTTCTTTACTGTATCCAAAAAAATGCTCTCTGCTTTTGCAAATTCATTAGAGATCACAATCAAACTCGCACCCGCGTTTGCAGCTTGCTCTATATATTTATGACCATCAGCATGAGTACCTTTAATACAGACAAAAATTGAAGCTGCTTGAACTTCTTTGCTGTTACAGGTAATGCTCGAATAATTACTAATATCTTTTACGAGATTCATATATTAAAATTTTAACGCTTTAATCGGATTCTATGACTTTAATGAAATTCTATAACTAAGATTAAAATTTTGCAGAAAAGTAAGCTTTTGAGTTATCATAGTTTTTTCTATGGCTAGATATACAGGTCCAAAAAATAAACTTTCAAGAAGATACGGTCAGGTCTTAAACGGCATGCCTGTTTTCGATATCGCGAAAAGACCATACCGAGCTGGTATGCACGGTCAAAAAAGAACTAAGCCTTCTGAATATAAAATTCTTTTAGAAGAAAAGCAGAAATTAAGATTCAGCTATGGAGTTATCCTTGAAAAACAGTTTAAGCGTTATGTGGATAAAGCTACTAAGATGAAAGGACCTACTGGTGAGATTCTTATGCAGCTCTTAGAAACTAGACTTGATAATATCGTTATGAGAATGGGTTTTTCTTCGACTATTTTCGGAGCAAGACAGTTAGTGTCTCACGGTCATATTTTAGTTAACAGCTTTAAAGTAGATATTCCTTCATACAGACTTTTCCCTGGTGACATTATCACCCTTAAAGAAAAATCTCGTAAAATCCCAGCTGTAGAAGAAGCTATGAAAAACTGGGTGGATGCTCTTTCTTACATCAAAAGAGATAAAGATTCTTTCGATGGTGAGCTTACAGAAATCCCTGAACGAAAAGCTATCCCAGTTCCAGTTAACGAGATAATGATCGTTGAGTATTATTCTAGATAATTTAGCTACCCAAAACTCTCTGAAAGATAAAATCTTCATACTTTAAATCCTGCTGATAATCAAAACAGCTCTCTATTTCATGTAAATTTAAATGTGCAAGAATCTCATCTGCTTGCTTAACTAAATTTTTAAAATCTCCATCTTCTTTATTCCAAGCCTGTTTTGCTAATTTCTGCATAATGGCATAAGCATCTTCACGCAGAAGCCCTTTATCTATAAGCTTTAGAAGCACTTTCTGTGAAAATATTACCCCCCCAAAGCTATTTAAATTCTTCATCATATTCTGTGGATAAACATTTAGCTCTTTAATGATAATCGCTATGCGACTTAGCATAAAATCCATTAATATAAGTGCATCTACCAGAGCAACTCTCTCGACTGCACTATGAGACATATCTCTTTCATGCCACAGCACTATATCTTCAAGGCAGGCCGAGGCATAGGCACGCATTAATCTCGCTAAACCAGAGAGATTCTCTGACTTCCAAGGATTACGCTTATGTGGCATAGCACTAGAACCTTTCTGCTTTTCATAAAATGGCTCTTCCAGCTCCAGCACCTCTGTACGCTGTAAATGCCTGATCTCCACCGCAATCTTTTCGACACATGTCGCAGCAACAGCCAAAGAATTTACCAAATGAGCATATAGATCTCGACTAATTACTTGGGTGCTGATATTCACTGGTTTTAAACTTAAATATCTACAAGCATATTCTTCTATAGCTGGCTCTGTATTAGCATAAGTCCCAACCGCTCCACTAAACATACCAAGCCTTAAATCCTCTAAGGCGAAATTAAAATTTTTCCGAGACCTTTCTATATCAGCATAAAAATTTAAGAGCTTTAAACCAAAGCTAGTAGGCTCAGCATGAATGCCATGAGACCTTGCCACGCAAGGAACTCCCTTATATTCAAGAGCCTTAGATTTTAAAGCTTCTAATAATTCATTAAAACCATTATCTATTATCATTCCGGAATCTCTAATCGCTAAATTAAGGGCCGTGTCTTTAATGTCAGAGCTTGTGAGGCCTAAATGCACATAGCGAGATTCTTCTGAATTAATACTTTCGCTAAGACAAGTCAGGAAGGCAAGAATATCATGTTGAAGATCTTTCTCTAACTCGTGTATTCTTTCTATACTAAAGCTAGCTTTAGTCTTAATTTTTTCATAGGTGGTACTAGGAACTTTAGCTAAATCTTCCAAAGCTCGCAGAACAGCTAACTCTATATCTAGCCAGTATTGATAAGTCTGCTCCTCTGACCATATTTTAGTAATTTCTTGCCTTGAGTATCTAGGAATCATTAAATTTCAAGAATATCACTGAAAATATTGAAAATCGATAAATTTTAGCAATTTATAGCTAATAGTTTTAAAACTTTAAAAATTTTTACACTTTTCGAGTTCAGTATGTTATCATGATTTGAAGGTTAAGAAATAGTTAAGGAAGTCCAAATGCAAGAACAAAGTACAACGATGTCAACTGTAAGTGCCCTAGGTGTTTATAATTCTTATATATCAGCTTTAGTCAAAGAAAATGAAAAAGCTGAACAATTAAAAGATATAGCTGAAATATGTAAATCCAATTTCAAAAAACTGAGTCTAGTAAAAAAATTCTCAGAGATTGACGAAGATATTTTAAATTATGAAATTGCTAATATTGATGATTGTTCTGCAAATTTCTTCTCAGGTATTTTAGCTTTTGAGACTACTAGGTTAAGATTTAAAGAAGAGATTACTAAATGCACGAAGACTTCTCCAAACAAAAACCTAGGTCTACACTACTAGAACAATATTGGGATTATTTTTACACCGATAATTTTTCTAAGGCAATAGATATTTCTTTAAAACTTTTTGAATCAGCCGAGACTGATTTTGAAAAGGATGAAGCAAAGGAATTAAAATCCAAGATATTACTGAAACAGGGTTTATATTTAGATGCCTATGACTTAATCAAAGATCGTAAGTCTTTCAGTCCTTTTAAACTTTTTTTAGAATTTCTTCTCGAAGGTAATCTTCGCCCAGTACTCGGACGTTTTAAGAATGATGTTTCCAGTCATGTATATAAAGCATTTTCATCCATGCTCTCAAAAGTTTATTGGGGAGCTGATTATTTAAAATCAAATGAACACTATGAAGAGCCTGAACTACTTTTAGAAAAAGTTTTTGATATGCTTATTGCTGAAGGAAAAATAGATTTTGCAATTCTCACCTTAGCAAAATCAGTAGAAATTTCCTTGCAGGAAGCTCCTCTCAGCAAAGATTTAATTTCCTTAGTTAGCCTAGAGCAAATAGAAAATTTAATAAAATTCAGCGAACAAGCCAAATATGACTCAACTAAAGCTAGATTATTCTTGCTTAAAGCCCTATTAACGAAAAATCGTGAATTTGCAGAAGATGCTGAAATACTCTTCGGTAAAGACAAAAACAGGAATGGACTTGCAGAAGTATATCTTTTTTATGCAAATGAGTTTGGTGAAGAAGAATATTTCAGCAAAGCCATTAATCTTTACAATCAAGTTGGTAACAATATCGCACTATCTCTAATCAACTCAATACTAGCTTCACAGTCCCTCGTCAATGGCAATCTTAGAGACGCAGAACTTTATTTAGCCCGTGCTAAAGAAAAAAATATGCAGTGCAGTCTTTTTGATAGATTAAATGTCGATATTCAAGAGCTTTCACTACTTTCAATTCAAGGCAGATATGATGAAATTGAAGCGCTCGCATTACGCCTTTTAAAAGAGAATATACCTAAATTCTTCCAAGCTCAAGCCGGGCAGATATTTGCTGGCATCCTGATTAAAAATGGTGGTGATACTAAGCAGATTCGCCAAATTATAGATACTTCTTGTGATTATTTCAAAGAACTAAAACGCTTTCACCATCTACTTCAAGCTGAGAATATTAGATTTCAAGAATGCCTTATGGAAGGAAATGCCGAAGAACTTAAAGTCAAGGCTCAAGAGATTATTAAACTTGCTTCTAAGCTCGGAAATGTCGAAGAAGTTGCAAATAAATATGTGGATCTTGCTTATGGTCTGATTAATATTAATGCAAGAAAACATAATTTAAATGAAGAAAATTTTGCAGTAGCCATAGATTACTTCGAAAAAGCGATAGGGATTTTCAAAAGCGAAGATAATAAAATTGGTGAAGCCAATATCTATCAAGCTATGGGAGACCTTTTTGCAAACATCGGCAAATTCGAGGATTCATTAAATTCACTCATTAAAGCTAAAAAACTATATAAAGCTACTCAAGCTAACTTACAAAATGCTGTCACTGAAACGCTAATAGGGATTTTAATCCTAAATCCAGCAGTACTAAATGAACACACCTATCCTATCGCTGAAGACCACCTTGAAAGATCTTATAAATACTTTAATGAAGAAAAAATATTAGACATAAGCTGGAAAACCCTTTTCTACCTAGCAGATCTCAATTTGAAGTACTATACTTTTAAAAATAAAAAAGATGAGCTCTATTTGCAAAAAACTAAAGATTTTTTCACAAAAATGCTCTCTGCAATTGAAGAATACCAAGAAGGCTCACATAAATTTCATGCCAACGATATCTATCACATTACAAATATTTCGATAGAACAAGCCTGTGAAAAGGCTTACGATTTCTTCATTTCAATTGGTGACAAGCAAAACGCTAAGAAATTTAAAAATAATTAATTGTATAAGGCTGCAATCTTATCTTGGTAATTTTCTTCAATAGTCTTTTTACATTTTTTTAATGTGGCAGTAAGCTCTCCACGAGCTGTACTCAAGGGCTGATCCAGAACAGAAAATTTATGAATTTCTTGTGTGCTGCTTAGATTTTGATTTATCGCCTCCAGATCAATTTCACACTGTCTTATAATAGAGTATTTATCAACCTTTTGGTACATTAGTCGAAAAACTTCTTCATTTACGGAGATTAAAACTGATAGAAATTCTTTATTTTGGCCAACCACTACAGCATTAATAACATAAGGCAGTCCTTCTAAAAGAACTTCTACACGATTAACTAAAATATTTTTCCCATCGCTAGAGATGATAATATCTCGCTGTTTTCCTGAAACAAAAAGATTTTTATTACTTAAGGAACCCAAGTCTCCTGTATTAAACCATGTTTCATTATCATCATATAAAAAATTATCTGCATTATTTGGATTTGAGTAATAGGATTTTATAATATTTTCACCAGTACAAGCTATTTCTCCACTTGGAAGGATCTTTACTTGAACATTGTTTAGTAACTTGCCACAACTACCAAGCATAGTTTGACTTGGAGATCTAATAGCTAAGAGTCCAGCAGCTTCTGCTAAAGAAAAACATTGTGCAATTTTTAAATTAAATCCTCTTAGATAAACTTCCACTGCTGGACTCAAAGCATCTCCGTAAGAAATAAAAAATTTCAAATTTGGAGCTAAAGATTTTTTAAGCTCAGCCTTCGCTAAGAGATCTAATATTGGTATTTTTATAAGAAATTTTAAAAGAGGCTTTGAATTTAAATCTATAAAAATCCTCTCCTGAATTTGATTTAAAATTGGTGGTGTAACAGAGCATACTGTAATATTTTTGAACTCAAGATCAGTTAAGTAAGTTCTAGGATCAGTAGAAATATAAAGAGAAAAACCTTTTAAAAAAGCGGAATATGGTCCCAGAACACGTTCCGTAATAATGGCAAAAGAATTAACTGAAAAGAAAACATCCCGAGAGCTTAATCCCAAAGATTTTACCGAATCATTTATTACATTTAATAGAGCTTTATGACTTAATTGAATTAACTTAGGTAAACCCTCAGTGCCAGCAGTGCATACAATACAAGCTAGGTCTTCAATGTTAATGCTTACTTTCTCACTCCTGAGAAACAATTTATCCATATCTTTTGACATTATTGAATCCCAAATATGCATTCCAATACCAGGTAATGGATCATCTGCAGCGCTAAGATTCGAATTGATAATAATATTTTTTATACCAAGCTTATGAATAGACAGAACTCGCTTTAGCTTATTAAGGAATTTTTGGTCATAAATAAAAATAGTTTGAACTTTAGTGGTTTTTAAAATATAAGCCAGTTCCACGTCACTTGCTTCTGGATGAACTCCAACAGTAACAGCTCCTAAGCTCATAATCGCAAGATCAGCTACCAGCCAGCGATAGGAATTATGTGACCAAATCGCAATCGCCTGTGATTTAGTGTGTCCAAAACTCTCTAAAATACTCTTCAGCTTTTTTACTTCAGTCTTAATTTCAGCAAAAGTAAATTTAGTCTCTACAACCTTACCCTTAAGGCTTTCTCCTTTTTCTGAAATTAAGTTCACCTTCGCATATTTAACTGCTTTAATCTCAAAAAGATCAGGTATTGATTTAAAAGACATTCTTCTTATATTATAGTGATTTACATCGCACATCCAAATCAAGTATTTAACCTATAGATATTTTCCACGATAGGTCAATAAGATAATAGATGCGCCTCCTATTATTATTTTCATTTCTTCTCTCGGCAAGCTTACCATCAGCAGCGATTATCGTTAGGGTAAAAGATATAACGAAGGTGCAAGGTCTTCGTGATCATTATTTAATAGGCTACGGTTTAGTCGCAGGGTTACCAAGTAATAGTGGTGACAGAAACAGTATAGCCACTAATTTAGCTCAGATAAATATGCTCGAAAACTTCGGCATAAATATTAAAGACTTTTTAGTTAATAACCAAATTGACGTAAAAAATTTAGATACAAACAATCCAGGACAGTCTGCCTTAGCTGCACTAAAGCAGTTAAATGGTGGAGCAGTTGGAAATATAGCTGCCGTGATGATTACGGCGAAAATAGGCCCTTATTCAAAAGAGGGTGATCGTTTTGATGTAGATATTTCCTCTGTCTCTACGGCAAGAAACCTAACGGGTGGGATACTTTTACAGTCACTAATGAAAGCTGCTGACGGTCGAGTGTATGCGACTGTTCAGGGACCTGTCATAAGCTCAGGTTACGAAATCGAAGCTAATGGCAGTTTAGTAAGAGAAGGCTCTCCTAATTCTGGCAGAATACCAAAAGGCGGAATAATCGAGTTCCCTCTACCTACTGAGATTAATACAGCTAATGGTCTAATACTAACTACTGATAAAATCGACTTCGCCACTACGAATAAAATAGTAGAAGCGATAAACAATTCCAACCTAAATCGCCGTGCAGCAGTAGTAGATGGCAGAACGGTAAAAATAGAATTAAATGGAGCTGGTGATAATCCAATTGTAGCTTTAGCCCAGTTAGGCGATCTCAGAGTTAATGCTGAAAATGAAGCCAAAGTAGTTATCATGGAAAGAACTGGTACCATCGTAGTCGGGCAAGATGTAAAACTATCTCCAGTAGCACTTTCCCATGGTGGAATATCTATTACAGTTAGAACTAATAATAATATTTCACAGCCATTCGTTAACACTCTCGCTAATGTTAATACCGCAACTGATGGCAGCACTATTAACAATAATAGTGGTACTGGAGGTGGAGCAGGTGGTGGCATAGTCACTCAAAGCTTCTCTAATTCAGCCATTGACTACAGTGACACCTATACTAAATATGTAGAACTCGCAGAAGCCACATCCTTAGCAGATTTAGTCAAAGAGCTTAATAAGATCGGCATTAAGGCTAAAGACATGATCTCTATTATGCAAGCCTTGAAAGCCTCTGGGGCATTACAAGCTGAGTTAGAAGTTATTTAAGGCAAATTCATATGGTGAAATATTTTCCTTATATTTTAGAATCACTGAAAAGTAAAGAGGCAATTACTGAGAACCACGGTATTTTTTCCAAAGTCCTAACTATTATTCTATTAATTAACCTAATATCTATTTCTGGCGGAGAATATTTTTTTTTAAAATCTGGGCAGGTGTGCGCAAATCCAGTCAAACTCGGAGCTTTAGAAACCACTCCAGTACAGGTAGTAGCAGAATGGCCTGTCGATAAATACACTCAAGAGGGTGAACACTTTATCGCAAGAGTAGTAGAGGATGTCATCTTAGATAATGGAGAAGTGCTTATTCCTAAAAACAGTAAAGTTAAAGGCCATATCACGAACATCACCAATGAAAAAAGTTTTAGGCGAGCAGGAAGGGTGGATATTGAATTTAAAGAAATAGTTTTCCCTGATAATATAAATTCTATTAAGATACTCGCTGATGGGAGCTTAGTAGAAGATAAGCATAAATTACTTAAAGCCGTAGGACAAGGTTCTGTAAAAGTATTAGGTGGAGCAGCACTAGGAGCTATAATCGGCTTTCGCTTCGCAGGAGTATTAGGCTCATCTTTAAGTGGCTCTAATTTAATGATAGCCGCAGGAACTGGTGCTGGATTAGCTTTAGTCTCTTTCATCTCCGAAAATGGTAAAGAATTAAAAATCGAACCTGGGCTGCCTATGACTTTAAGTCTAATGAACATGGAGAATAAAACCTGCACAGAACAAGCCATGCCACCAGCAGACACCAAAGTCTCAATAAAAATACTAAATAAAAGCAGAGATAAACTTAAATTACAGATAGAAAATAAAAATAATAAAGCTCTGCGTCTCGCTAATTTAAAAGTAGTCGATAACTTAGGCTACGTTAAACACGCCATTAAAACCTTTAGTTATTTCGACAGACGTGACATACCAGCTAACTCAATACAGGAATACATCGTAGATTTACCAAGTAAAGGAATAGATACTGGTAGATGGCTGGTTCTAACAGATAGTTTTGATAAAGAGGAATACTTTAGAGTAAAAATCTAAGTTGAAAATTCGAGGATACTGAGGCTTAAAAACATTAATAGCATGAAAATAAACAATGATTTTTCAAATATGCCAAGTGAAGTTAAGGTTAACAACTCTCAAGGAAATGGTACAGCAAAAGAATTTGAAGCTATGTTTATGCAGATGATGTTAAAGGAAATGCATCCTAAAATGGAAAGTAACGGTATTTTAGGACCGAGTAAATCAGAAGAAATGTTTCATCAGATTATGGACGAAACTATAGCAAGGGATATGGTCGAAACGGGTCAGACTAAACTCGGCTTAGAAGAAGCTTTAGCCCGAGAATATTTCCAAAATTAAGCGTGACTCAAAAACAAAATGCTGGGTATTATATCTATATATGAAAGTCTTAGTTTTCTGCGAAGCTAAAGAAAGCCTAAAAGAGGCTGGGAAGCTTGTTCTTAGTGATTCTTCCAAAGAGTTACTAAAGTTTTCCCTTAAGAATGTTGGTGCAGAAAATGTTTCAGCTCTTATCCTTGGTGAAAATTTAGCTTCTTCAATAGAAGAAATTAAGAATATTGGTCCAGCTAAATTATATTCTCTTGATTCATCATCAGTAAAGATTTTCAGCTCTGATATTTATAAAGCTAAATTAGAAGAGGCTTTTCTTAAAGAATCAGCGAACTTAGTCTTCTCTAGCCACTCTCCTGATACAGAAACTGTTTTAGCTATACTAGCTGCTAAATTAGAAGCTAATATAGCGACTGACTGCCTCGGTTTTGACTTTAACGAGAAATCTGTATTAAGATCCATGTACTCGAATAAACTTTCTTTAAAGTCTTCATTAGCCGAAGGAAAGGCTTCTTTCATTAGTTTTAGACCTAATAGTATTCGCATCGAAGAAGAAACTTCAGGAACTAATACTGAACTTATTAATCTAGATGCTGGCTCAAC
The DNA here is from genome assembly GCA_049314535.1 of Vampirovibriophyceae bacterium. Classification (GTDB taxonomy): domain Bacteria; phylum Cyanobacteriota; class Vampirovibrionia; order LMEP-6097; family LMEP-6097; genus LMEP-6097. The sequence goes on from JBMOEX010000045.1 coordinate 16,905, forward strand.
AGAAGCAAGAATAAAATGTATAGAATTTAAAGCAGCTGCCTCTAAAGAACCTTCACTCACCGAAGCAGCCATTATTATTTCAGGCGGCAGAGCCATGGGAAATAGTGAGAATTTTAGTATTTTAAGAGAACTAGCTGGAAAGATAGGTGCTGCCGTAGGAGCCTCTAGAGCAGCAGTAGATAGTGGTTATGCCCCTCACAGTATGCAAGTTGGGCAGACTGGTAAAGTCGTTAGTCCTAATCTCTATATAGCTTCTGGAATTTCTGGAGCTATTCAGCATTTTGCTGGCATGGGGTCTAGTAAAGTTATAGTCGCTATTAACCTAGATAAAGACGCTCCTATACTTAAAAAAGCTGATTATGCGATCCTCGGTGACCTTTTTGAGGTAATTCCAGCTTTAAGCGCATTGCT
>JBMOEX010000046.1:0-17227 GCA_049314535.1 Vampirovibriophyceae bacterium
CATTTGAAACGTTTTTATGAATTTACGCCCGAAGGGTGCGGAATGTGAGATGTATGAAAATATCTGTTTGCATCTACTAATAATCTCTTCGGGCTTGATACTGCTGTCAATAAGGGTAAAATCAAGGTCTTCAGAAAAGCGATAATCCTGAAAGTAAAATTTCTTAAGAGCAGTCCCACCTTTAAAAACCAAATTATTTTTCAGAAACGATTCTTGGCTTAGCCCATGTAGTATCCATGAAAGAATATAATCTTTTTCAATTTGCTTATCACGAACTTTCTTCGCATTGGCTATCTTCTGTAGTGTCGCTTGAGGGATCATGCTTATGTATAAAGTGAACTCAGTAAACTGTCTCTATCTATATTCACATAGAGATTCCATTTAGATATAAAAATACCGTGATCAGATATAGTGGGGTCAAGCAGAGTGTGGGATTTACCAATATTTTCATATAAGTATTCTTGTATCGCAGGCTGAATTTCAAGTATTTCTAATATATAGCCAAGCCTCTTGTTTACAGTCTTTGAAGCAAAAAGTGCAATATATTGTTTTAATTTAATCCAATCAATTTTATTCTTAGCCTTATAGATCGCTTTAGTTATCTCAACAATACCACCTGCATATTTAGGCTGGAAGGTAGCATCAATCAGTGTCTTCTCTAGATCACTGACTGTGACCTGATTATAATCATCTATCCAAATATCTTTGAAGCCAAAAAAATGTTTTGCATTATGATAGATAAATTGAAACCTTATATCTTTAACTTTAGTCTCTGATTTCATTAAAGTCTGGTTTACTACAACTTGCTCAACAAGCGAAGGCTGAGTGATTAGCCCATGAATTTCCAATGCACTATAATAACCCACATATTTTTCACCACTTACTAAATATTTAGCAATTAAATGCCAATTTGGTAAATAGGTCTCCGAATCTTGATCGTAAGGTATAACGTAAAATTTACCTGGCTTGATTCTTAGTATTAAACCTCTAGTAACAAGCTCACTCAAAAAATCTCTAGTTATTGCAAGGCTACTTTTGGTAAGTTTGCTGGCTTCACTCGTATCAAAAAAATGCTTATTAGCCTGAGATAGTGCTTCAAGAAATAATGCAGATTTAGGTCCTATAGTTTTGCGTTTCATACCTAATATATAGGATTATACCCTATGTTTTATGTATAAAACGCATATTATTAATCAGAAAATAAACCACGTTTAGAAAACTTCAAAGCAGCATTTTTTAATTACAATAAATTCACTATATTTTATATAAAATTAATTAGATAAATAATACTTAATAACATATGAAATATAGCTTAGTGGTATATTTTATATATAGTTAATTTATTTTAAATCAAATATTTAGCTATAAAATATAAAATGAATTCTCCAAACCCAGAATCAAAATTAAAAACCAAGCTAGCTCAATTACTAAGCTCTTCTACGGAGCTTATCAGTGTAGATACTGCTATCAGTGCTTGGGGGGTATCTAGAGAAAAAGCTAGAATGACTTTATACGGTTTCTGCAAACAAGGCTGGCTGTCTAGGATTAAGCGAGGTTACTATGTTCCCGTAGATCTATCGTCTAGATTACAGTCCCCACCCTTAGAACATCCTTGGGCTATCGCAAGTAAACTATGGAAACCATGCTACATTGCTGGCTGGACAGCTTGTGAATACTGGGATTTTACAGAGCAGATATTTAATACAGTGCAGGTCTTTACTAGTAAACAGCGAAATCAGCCAGAGTATGAACTTAACGGTACTAAATACATTCTGCACACAGTTCAAGAATCTATGATCTTCGGTACTAAGACTGTATGGCAGGGACAGAGCAGGGTACAGATCTCAGATCCTAGTAAAACAATTATAGATATGTTTTACAAACCGTCATATTTCGGTGGAATTAAGCAGGTGACGGAGTTTTATAAAAGCTATTTAAACTCCAAGCATAAGAATATAAATCTATTAATAGATTATGCCTTAAGGTTTAATAAGGGAGTGGTTTTTAAACGACTAGGTTTTATTACAGAAAGAATTTCCCCACAGGAGAAAGCTATTTTAGAAGTAGCTTACAAGAATTTAAGTGCAGGTTATTCTAAATTAGATACTGATTTACCTAAAGATCAGTTAGTGAGTAAATGGCGTTTATGGGTTTCTAAGGGCTGGGTTAAGGCTTTTTGCGACCTAGCAAATTAACTCATTAAGTAACTGTTACCAAACAGTGACATTAAAAAGACTTCCGAGCTAATATGCCCAGCTCATAATACTGCTTTTGGGAATTAATATATCTAACCTTTACCAATTTACATTTAAGAGACCGCTGCACGACTCCCTTTTCTGCGTTTTCGTCATCCTCTGCGTGACTAATAACAGCCTGAAATGCTTTAGGGACAGAATACCCATAAAGCTTAGCATCCCAAATGTAAAGTGAGAGAGCCTTTGGCTCAAGTCGACTTTCCACATTCTCACCACCCTCACTATCCTTCAGCTCATGGCACCATTGCCGAGCTCCAATTTCTGCGTTTTCGTCGTCCTCATGATCCTCATGATCCTCATGTACTCCCAGTACACTGCGGTTATTCGTCCTCCTCAGCCTTGAACTTGCACGTTCGGCAACGGTGCCTTCATTCAAGGAATTTAACTGACAATCACCACTTTCCAAAAGCTTTTTAAATTTACTTTTCTCTAAAGCCAAAACTAAATTCCCCTTCAAAACAGGGTCTCCATTCGTAATAAGAATTAATCTTAATTTCCCATCTTTAGTTAATGCTAATTCTTCTTCATATTCTCCATAAAGCATCGAAGCTAATTTAGCGTATGGATACTGGGTTTTAGTAACTTTCCCAATCAAATCTGGGAAAAACCCACCAATAAATAACACTGAAGCCGAGACCAGAAAACAACTTGAAACTATTATATAGAGTATGTTTCTTCTTAACAAAAAAGCTTTAGGGGCGTGTAGCGAAACTCCAATTTCTGCGTTTTCGCCCGCCTTTTTATGAAAATCAATACAACTATAAAAAGCAAACACCACAAGAAAACAGCTTGGAGAGAGCCATTTCGCATAAAATTTATCAGCCCCCATAATAAGCATGATTAACAGTGGGATCAGTATACTAAAAACTCCAGCAAAAAAGAATAAACGGCGTATCCTATGGTTATTAAAAATATCTTCACTAAATATGAAACTGCGAAGTCTTTTTTTATGAATAAACGCCACAAACAATATCAGCAAAATAGTTATAACTAAAATCGTTTCATAAAAAGCTCCGACAGATGATTTAAGAATATCTACTAACGAGAATACTTGATTTTCATTAGAACCACTTCTATCTAAGGCGTAATTAACAGCATTTAATTTATCCTTTATTAAATAGATAAGATTCGGAGTGAAAACCAGTAGGCAAGAGCCTATGCTCAGAAATGTTTTAGGATTTATAAGTATTTTAAAAGCCCTTCTCTCTAAAAGACTGGCTGCGACTATACTTAAAGCAAAAAAGATAAAATTATATTTAGCTAAAAAACCTAAACCAAAAACTGTACCTAGAAGCAGATAGCCTGAAGTACTCGGCTTAAGCCAAAGCCGAAGATAGACATAGAAGCCTATAGCCGCAAACATCGTAGCTAAAATACTGTGTGTTAAATCGCGAGCAAAGTCATAAAAATAAGTTACAAAAAGTAAGTTGCTGATAACTACTAAGAAGGCTGGATTAAATTTACTCCCTGACTTGGATTGATTTTCAAGCAAGTAAGCATTTTTATTTTTTTTCACTGAATTACCAAAAACCAGCTCAGCACTCAGATACAGAAAATATATAAAAACTCCATAGAAGAAATATTTCAAAAAACTCAGAATATAAATATTCGGATATTCCATGCCAAATAATAAAGTTACCGATCTAACTATCCAGCTATACAAAGGAGGCTGCTTAGGGTAGCCTAAAACGTATTCACTAGCGGCTAGAACCTGCTCCGCTTCATCATTATTCAGTGAATGAGGCATAAGCAGCCTTAAAGCTAAAAAAGCTAGCAGTAAAAAAAATATCGGAGCTAGAACTTTAATTCTCTGCACGATAGAGAAATATTCCTAAAGCAATTATCGCAAAAATAATATTAGGAGCAAAAACTGCAAGCGATGGTGCAAGAGTACCAGAATCACCCATGCCATCAAATACAGTCTGGGAGACATAAAATAAAAAGACCACAGCCCCCAAAGCCAAATAACCCCAATTAATGACCTTTCTTCGCCTAGTGATTCCAAGACAAGCCCCTATAATGGCAAGCAATATACAAGAAAGCGGGTAAGCCAGCTTATTATAAAAACTAGTCAGAGCTGAATTAAATTCATCATTATCAATTAATTTTTTCTGGTTTTGCTTTATATATCCAGCAAGTGCAAACAAGTTTAATTCTTTAACCTGACTTAAGCTAGCCATCGCCTTACCTGGATCAAGACTGGTGGGAATAAAAGTCGATTTAAAATCTGAAATAAAATGCTGAGTCGCTTTATTAATACCCTCTGGATCTCTTTTTATATAACTACTCTTGCCTTTCCTTAGCTCCCAGCCACCATTATATGGATCCCACCAAGCTTTAGCTGCCGTATAGACCTGTAACATTTTCTCTTCACCAAACTCAATCACTAAAAGATCTTGAAGAATTTTATTTTCTATCTTCTTAACAAAGAAAATACGACGAATAACGCCATTTTCATCATTTTCAATATAAGTAAAAGAATGATTAGAATTATCTGGTACAGGATTTTTATATAAAGCTAATGCATAAATCCTTTTAGCAAGCGGACTAGTAAAGGGAACAACTACTTCATTTATAAAAAATGTACAAACCGCAAAAAAGATACCCAGATAAATAACAGGCTGTATAACTCGCCTCAAGCTAGCTCCTGTAGCCCTCAGTGCAATAATCTCACTTTCGGAAGATAATTTCTGAAAAGCTAAAAAAAAGGCAAAAAGAACACTAATAGGCATAGTTAATGCAAGCATATGCGGCACCTCTAATCCTAAAATTACGAAACCCTTAGAGACTGAAGCCCCAGAAATGGCAAGCAGTTTAAAAATGACTTTAAGCTTATCTATACCTAACCAAACACCAGTCATAATACAGGCACCACTTACGAAGGGGAACCAAAACTCAGAAAATATATGCTTATCTAGTGTTTTAAATAACAATTTATGAAAGTTTTAACCAAATTGATTGTAAAGCATTCAAATTTCTTTATCAAAAAAATCTGAGTCAAAACTATATATAGGCAGATACGGAAGTATAATTCGTTTCCCCCCACACACTCCAAAAGACAGGACTTAATAAAGTCCTGTCTTTTGGCTTTATTGGGATTACTAAAAACGTCACTTTGGACTTTTTGTTTTAAAATTAATTTTATATGGGAAGGCTCTTAGTTTTTTACAAAGAAGGTTTTATCACTAACGATGGTAATCCTGAACTTGGTACAGCAGAGTTTAATTACAAGATATCTAAGGTTGTGCTCAATTTTAATAATGATTCAGAGGATTCATATCTTTTTAAAAAATGGGATTCTATTTATAATTCTGAGAAGTTTATTGAGCTAGAAGATATTACTGAAAATAAGCATCGTTTTCACAGAGCTTCATACCTTGGTTCTGTAATGGAAAGAACAATTAAAATGAATCCAGGTCAATCTATTGTTGATCTTAGTTATGAAGATCTTAAAGATGATCTTGAATTGCCTCCCCCTTGTACACAATAGGTAAATTTTATTTTTAATTATATTAGAAGAAATTAATATCGGTATTTGTAGTTTCTTTCTACCTATTTCAAAGAGCCTTTCCTAACCAAAACAGCCGAACATGGGGACCCGCACGCAGTGTGGGGTGAGGATGGGTTGGTTAGGGAAGGCTCCCTAGTGGTAGAGAATTTATACAGAAAAACAAAACTCTATAGTTAACTACACAGTATAATAAAAGTAAAATTTATTAGTTTAAATTTTAGGAGAAACAATAGATATGAAAAAAATAATTAGTTTTATACTTGGCTTTGCCTTATTCATTGGCTTTGCTAATTCTGTTCAAGCACATGCTGGTCATGACCATGGCTCAGAAACCTCAATTCGTGATTATATTGGAAGACCATTTCAGATATTAATTAATGGTGAAAATAAAGGCAGCTTCACTATTAAAAAAACTAATAGAAATAACACTTCACTAAGACTAGAAACGACTTTTGAACTTGCAGCAGGAACTAAAACATTTCCAAAAGTTATAGCCGCCTATGATGAAGATAAATCTCTTTATTTTTTTATTGAAGATGGTGATACTAGCTATGTTCTTTGGACTGATTTTAGTAAATTAGATGGCGAAGATAATTCTGGAACAAGAGTTACTTACTCTAGTAGTGCAGAAGCTAGAACTGTGCTTGTAGAAAATGTCATCATAAAAGCTCAATTGATAGACTAGGTGACTTTCAAGAGACACCGCACAAAAAGCAGTCTCTAAAAGAAAATCAGTCTGAAAGTTGCTTCAATATAGGACAGTTTTTAGTCTGCATTTTACCGCTACAAGATTGGTTAAGGCTTGCAAGGTAATTATAGGTATTTTCTAATTCTTTAATTTGCTTTGCAAGCTCTTCCATTTTAAGTTTCACCATATGCTTAACGTCTTTTCCTAGAGCATCATTTGAAGACTTCAAGTAAATAAGTTCTTTAATTTCATCAAGGCTAAAACCCATATTTTTAGCGTTCTTTATAAAATTAATATGCTGTAAATAAGTTTCATCATATTTTCTATAACCGCTATCACTACGATCTGGTGCTGGCAAGAGTCCTAAACTTTCATAATATCTAATAGTCTGTATACTAAAACCTGTCTCTTCTGCTAACTGTCCTATATTCTTTTTCACCATGCTGAATTCCATAATAGCTAAAACCAAAACTAAATTAAAAAAAATTTTCATTGGCATTATCGTAGTCCTTCTTCTATTGCCACATAGCTCCAAAGTCTCAGCCTGTAGCTGTGCTTGTTCTGGAGCCTTTGGTGGAAGTAGCATAGATGGCCCCATTATGACCATGCCAGCCTACACTTTACCTAAAGGTAAATTCGTTTTAAGCACAGGAATTAACTATCAAAACTACGATGAATTTACAATCTCACAAATGAAAGCCATTAACCGTCGTGGGATTCATGCACACTCAAATTCAGCAACCATGCAAGTTTCAGCAAATCTACTTTATGGAATCACTGATGATCTTACCGTAATGATCAGCTACCCATTTCAAAGCAATTTCAACTCACAATACACTTATGAAGGCTTTACCTATGATGAAGATGACTCCATTGGGCTCGGAGACATGAGCGTAATGCTCAAATATCAGTTACCAAAAATAGAAAAGATAAATTTACATACAGCCCTAATCGCTGGACTAGAATTCCCAACAGGCTTTACTCACGAAAAAGATAAAGATGGTTATAGATTATCTGCTGATCATCAACCAGGATCTGGATCTTGGGACCCATTAATGGGCATCGCCATTAGTAAAAACTTTAAAAGTGAAAAACTAGAAGATCTCAGCCTGCACTCAAATATTCTCTATAAACTCTCAAATCAAGGTTCACAAAATACCATAGTCGGCGACATCGTCAACTTCAATCTAGCAGCGAATTACACCATAGATCAAGAAAAACCAAATAAATTTCAAAAAATATTTCCTAAAGAAATTCTTGGCAAAGAAACTCGCTGGAGCTTAGTTAGTGAGATCAATAGCATGTGGCAAGAAAAAGTCACATATGATGGCATAAAAGATGATGCGCATGGTGGTTTACTTATAAATTGGATGAATGGTGTCAAACTTGCAATTGAAGATAAAATTATCCTTGGATTTTTAGCAGGATTTCCTCTTATTAATGATCTTAATGGCGTTAGGCCTGAAGCTGGTTTTAATTTAATCGGTACAGTAGGATTTATATTTTAAGAATCCCATCACTCCATTTTCTATATTTTCGTGACATCGCTTAAGCTTCATAATTAACTTGGTTAATTACACGTGAAGAATAATTCCCAGCCAAATAAGTCCAAACCCAATCAAAAAGCACAATAGCGCGATTTCTAAAACCTATTAACAATAATAAATGCACTAATCCCCACAGTATCCATGCTGGGGCACCCTGTAAATGAACTAAAGGCAACTCAGCTACAGCAGCTCTTTTACCGATTATCGCCATAATGCCATAATCCTCATACTTAAAGGGTTTTATCTCTCGGCGATCTTCACCTCGAACTATTTTTCTCAAGGCTCTACCTAAATAAATACCCTGCTGCTTCGCCACCGAACCCAGTCCAGGTAAAGGTCTGTCGTTTTGCATAAGCTCTGCAGTATCACCAATAACAAAAACTTTATCATCATCAAACAGATTCAAATATTCGTTTACGGTTACTTTATTTCCCCTTGCTGGTTTTAAAATATTCAAGAGATTCGCAGCTCCCACGCCCAAAACACCAGCCGCCCAAATAATCGTGTTAGAGTGGATTTCGCCTTCAGACGTTTTAATATAATTATGCTGTATCTCTTCTACAGTGGTATTGAGCTTCACCTGAATACCCAGCTTATGCATAACCTGCACTGAATAATCAGAAAGATATGTAGAAAAAGCCGCTAATGGTCTTTCTGCTGTTTCAATTAAATTAACTTTAACATCCTGAAACTTAATCGCAGATTCTTCTTGAGTGAACTTTTTCGCTATTTCAGAAATTATTCCAGCCATCTCAACACCAGTAGGACCGGCTCCTACTATCGCAAAAGTAAGTAGTCTTTCCTTTTCAGCAGAGTCCTTACTAATCAAAGCTCTTTCAAACTGAGTCTGAATATGATTTTTAAGCTTTAATGCCCCAGCTAAAGTTTTCAGTGTAAAAACATGCTTCGCCCATTCACTATGACCGAAGAAATTATAAGTACTGCCCGTCGCAATTACTAAAAAATCATAAAAATATTCATTCTCCTTAGTTACGACTTTCTGAGCAGATCTGTCTACCTCAAGAACCTCTTCCATTCTTACTTTTACATTCTTATTATCAGCGAAAACCAATCTAAGAGGTATCGCTACATTTTCTGGAGAAAGAATCCCTGCGGCTACCTGATAAAGTAAGGGTTGAAAAAGATGATGGTTCTGTTTATCAATAAGTAGAACATCAATATTATGATTAGCCAGCTTCCGAGCAGTAAAAATACCCCCAAAACCACCACCAATAATAATAACTTTCTTTCTTTGACCCATATAATCTATACGTCCACTGATAGTATACTCAATTGTTGTAACAAAAATGAAAACTCTAAAGAAATCTTTACCTAATTTAGTGAAGCTCGCTGTCTTTATCAGCATGGTATTCCTCACTCAATTTAACAGCTCGGTTTTCGCAGAGAAAAAAAGCAAGGAGATAAAAGACAAAAAATCTTCCACTGCTATTATCGGCGAGACTTTAGAGCTGAACCCTAATCGCAGCTCAGTAAGATGGTACGGCACCAATGGTTCACCTGTAATCGCAGAACACACTGGCGGAATCAAAATCAAGAAAGGTAAAGTCATCGTCAATACAGCTGGAGAGATTACTGCCGCGGAGTTAGTGATGGACATGACTAGTATCACTAATGATAATCTCAGTGGTGAACTGCAGAATAAGATAGTGCAGCATTTAAAAAGCCCTGACTTCTTTGATGTAAAAAAGTATCCAGAAGCAATATTCAAATCAACTCAAATTCAAAAAATTAGTGATAAAAAATATCAGATAGTCGGTCAATTAACTATTAAAAATACTAAAAAAAATACTAATATTACTGGATTCTATACTACAGATGGTTTTAACTATAGCTTTAAAGGGAACTTTATCTTTGACAGAACTGACTTCGATGTTAAATACGGTTCAGGTAAATTCTTCAGTAATCTTGGAGATAAGTTAATAAATGATACCGTAAAACTAAGCTTCGATCTTAAAGCGAACCCAGTCTGATTCTGCTCTCAATAACACATAAATATGACTGCGAACGGATCCCGTAAGGGGTGTGTAGCCGAACGAACAAGTTCAAGGCGGAGGAGGAAAAATGAAGAAAATATTTAAGAACATCTTATTCGTTTTCATAATTACCCTAATCTTCGAGGTTCAAGCCTATAGCTTTGAAAAGATCCGGCTTGACAGCGAAGAAATTAATGAGCTCAAAGATTATCAGATAGGTTACAGATCAAACTTAGCCCCACTTGAAACTAATAGTGAATCTACAAGTATTAAGATTCCAGTAGCTAAAATAAAACCTAAAATCGGAGTACTAAACACTGAACTTATTTACCAGCCTTGGGATAAAACTTATCAAATCGGTGGCAGCCTAGATTTGATGGAAATCACAAAAAAATATAAACAAGAGCAGCGTTTAGCAAAAAAATGTGGTTTTGATCTTTCTAAATGTCCAGAACTCACAATTACTTCTGTAGAAGAAGATGCAAAAACTATAGTTACAGATGTATTTTCTCGCGTAAAAGAAACGACAAGAGAAGTTTATAAAGTTACTAAAGACCAGTTTTCCGTATGTAATGAAAATAACATTTGCTATTAAGGCTGAAGCTTTGCTAAAATCCTTTATGCGGAGTGGAGCAGTCTGGTAGCTCGTTGGGCTCATAACCCAAAGGTCGTAAGTTCAAATCTTGCCTCCGCAACCATTTTATTTGATGGTATTTTAGACTGCTTATAAATTTATTAAAGAGATTGTAGAGGCTGATAGTACAATCTATTCAGATGAGTTCATTTAATTATGGCTCATCTATAAAAAGCTTTTGGACAGTGTTAAAGCGTGGTATCGTTGGTATTTATCATCACGTAAGCACTAAATATTTACAGCTTTATGTAAATGAGTTTGCCTTTAGATGGAATAATAGGGAGTCTGAGGATATGTTAAGGCTAGTTGATTGTAAAGCCATATTTAATTAAGGCTTATTTTATGAGGAGCGACCCATTTTCACTAAAGCTGCCGCGGGATCAATGCAATATCAATATCTAAATAATACACCTTTGTATTATCCATGGAAGTGTCTAAAACCAGTCCACAACCCTCCAAAACTAACTCTATAAAGCTTAAGCCAGAGACCAACCTTACGACCTCCAATGTTACGCCTTGCAAAGCCCTAGAGAATTTTTCTTCTCCTCCTCCTTTTCATAGAGCTAATATTGGTTCGGCAATAATTTTACTTCAGGATTATTTGCAGCAAGTTCAGAGCTACGACAATAATTTCCATGGGACAATCGAGGGTGATCCTAGAAAAACTCATATCATGACTCCTCTAGAGTCATTGGTATTTGATTATTCTTTTTCACAAGGTTTGCCTCTAAAATATTTACCAGAAATTTCTCCTACGGCAGCTCATATTGAGAATACTTTACCTAGTTATAAAAGCTTTCTCCGTAATTTATTAAAAGCAGCAGAAGAAAAAGGGCTTGAGTTAAAGCCAGAAGATATTTTAATTACTGGATCTAACGATCAAATCAAAAAAATAGAAAATATTCATAAACTCAGAGAAATTCTTAATTTACCTAACTGGATTCAGCTTGAACTTATGGTAAGTGTCATTGATACTGCAGAGAAAATAAGACAAGGTAAACCAGACTTTTATGAGCGGATAGTTAATTATTTCGAACCAAATCTTGATGCACAAAATCTGCTAAGGGAAGAAGGGCGTGATGTTAAGGATAGATTTTTAGCAAATATTATCAATAATCAATCTCCTGAAAAATATCGATCAATCGTAGAATTAGTTTCTAATGCAGTAGATGCTTCAATCACAGCGGAGAACTCTAACTTAAATATTAAGGTTAATCTAGAACCAAATGGGTACACCGTAATTGATAATGGAATTGGTATGAGCCCCGAGATTATACTTTCTAAGCTTCTGATTCCAACTATCTCTGGCAAATCTGGTGATACTACAATCGGAAGATTCGGAGTGGGATTTTACACAGCACTCTCTCATCTTCAAACAAATGAGGATTTGGTAAGAGTCACTACTAATGCTGGAGAGCAAGCCTACTCAATTACATTTCAAAAAAGAGCAGAGCGAGGTGATCGAGTTTGTTTAAATATTCAAGCATTAGATAATGCACCTAAAGGAACCAAAATAGAAGTTCAAGCTACTGATTTTAAAGCTGAAAAGGCAAAAGAATATCTTGAAGAATCTCTAAAATTCAATACAAATGCTGATATCAGTATGAATCACTGTGGAGTAGATTACGCTGTAAATAATTTATCAGAACTGAAAAGAATAAATATAGAAGCGACCTCAGAGCATAGTAAAACAGAAATTCTATATTCCCTAAACGATAATCAATCAAATCTTGATAATTCTGCTTGTCTAGTACATCTACTCGTAAATGGAGTAACTATTGAAAAACAAGAAATTACAGGAACTAACTTACCAAGGTCTTTAGCTTTAAATTTCCCTATCGAATCTGAATTAGCGGAAAGTAGAAATGAATTAGCTGTAAATAATACTTTACTCAGTGCAGCTAAGCTTATGGTCGATTCTGTAATACGATCGGAAGATTTAAGAGAAGAAAATAAAATCACCTTATTAAATGCCCTTTACCCCGTCACTAAAAAAATACAAGATTCTAATTCTAATAAAGACTTCAATTTGGTAACTTATATTCAAGATTCTTTTCGAGATATTAAGAATCCAGAGAGTGTTTATTTACCGAACTCACCTGAATTTCAGGTACTGAAATTAGTAAATCATGCTTTATTCATAAACCCAGGAATAGTATCAACTGAATTAACTGACGTGAATGGTATTGAAAAAGCGGCTAATTTTAAAACAAATCCAAGCAATCCTCACAAATTATATTTAGCTGAATTTAATGATCCAGATCAAATTGTGATTCAATCTGAAAAAAAAATAATTTTGAATAGTGCTTACTATTCAGAAGCAAATATTCCTATCCTGAATAAAATATTTTCTAACCTTGGTCCTAATGATGAAATGGACGTAGGGCATTTTATTTATCCAGCTCAAACTGAGAAGCCAGTTATATCAGAACAAAAGACAGAAGAAAACATTAAGGAGATCGCTAGGCTAACTGAACTCTGTGAAGATGAATATTATCAAGGTATTAAAGCACGGCTATTAAATCAAACAGAATTAGATTCTTATGATCGAAGGAATTTGAATGAAGCCATCACTGGAAGTAAAATTATCAGCTCAGGTCTTGAAATGGTTGATATTAAATATCCAGATTACTTTAAGGATATTCAAGAAATTTTAAAATTAAATACTACTGGACTTATTTCTAATCATAATATAGCTACTGCTTCAGTCGGCAGGATAGCTATAGCACTTAAATCGATTGAACTTTTACAGGGATTACAAAAGAACCCAAGCTCTAAGGAGCTTTTAGATCTTATGAACAATCGTGAGTTTGATGAAATCCGGCATTCAGAATTGAGCAGGGAGAGGATGTTTCATGAGATGGATGATGGGGCGAAAGATGGAATAGGAGAGTATTACAACAAGTTAATTCAACAGTTTCAGGTGACAATCTCAGAACTTACTAGTCAAGATTTAAAAAAAGTTTTTAATCAGTATTTTAATTTCTGTGAATTGCCTCTAATTAAAGAGCTTTCAGCTAATAATATTCACGGTGGCGACTATTTTTGCGTATTTCATGATAGTAATAGTACTTCAGATCGGGCTAATGCATTTATTAAGGATGGGGATTTTTTGATTTCAGATAAAAAGAAAGAAATTCTTAGCAAGTATATTTTAAATAACGATTTGGAGGATATTACATCATCAGCCAGCCGTCATTTATTAAAGAGTATATACAATGGCTTACGATTGTCAGATGACAACTTTGGCCGCATGATGCCTTATTTTATAAAAATGTCTAACAGTGATAAATATCTCGAAGAAATATTCTTTGAAGATAAATTTATTGATAAAGCCTTTAACTGTCTTGAGGCAAAAAGCGAAGATACTATCCTTCAGTATTTTCAACATTTAAGTGATGTTAATTTTAAAAACAGAATATCAGACCCTCTCATTGGAGACGAGGAAGTAATCAGCTCAAGATTATTGAAAGTTTTTGATTTGCTAGATAAATTAAATGAACAAGAAAAAAATAAAATATTAGAACAGTTTCAATTACAAGTCCCTTTTGGTAACTCTACGGATAAGCTGTTTCTTAAGGTTTTATCTGATGGTTGGTTTATGAATGATTTTAATTTTTCAGAGGTCCCAAATGAAAGTCGTCCATATTTAATGTATCTTCGCCATGGCGGAGAAATACTGGAGGACACAGTATCTAAGGATTTTAAAAAATGTGATGCTCAATTGTTATTGTCAGGCTTAATAAGCTTAAAAAATTTAAATGACGGAGCCTTTATGAATTTTCATGGCTCAACTGAAGAATTAAATCAACTCCTAAATGTCCCAGAGAAAGATTTCATTGATAGTAAATCAACTAAAAGGCAGATCGCTCATGCGATTAATAATCAAGGGGTTAATAACGATTATATTTGGATTCGTGAATTAATACAAAACGCCATTGATGCTGCGAGTAAAATGAAATCTGGTGACAACAATGTTTCAGTCAGACCAATGAAAAATAAAAAAGGTGAATTTGTTTTACAGATTCAAGACCCACTTGGTATGAACCAAAATGAAGTAATAAATTATTTATTGGCACCAGGCGAATCTAGTAAAAGAAATGATTCTTCGCAGGTTGGCAAGTTTGGGCAAGGTTTCTTTACTATATTTAAAAACTCCCGTGATGTTACAATCCAAACTTCTAAAGGTGATGGAACTGTTTTAAACGTAAAAATCACTCCACTTGACATAGATGGAAGACCTTTAAAGGAGAAAGGGAAAGTCTTTGATTTAGATATTCAGATGTTTCAAGAATCAGGAGATTATAGAGGTACTACTATTAACAATAATATTTTTTCAGATTTTCCTGAAATGGAAGGCACTTTTGCTAAAAGTGCCCTTATGCTCAGTGCTGCACTGGTAGATGCAAATAAAGCTACAATATTATATAAAGATAAAGCTATAAACTCATCAATTAAATCTAGTGCGATAGTGGAAATTCCAAACTTAGGTACTGTTAAGGCTTATCGTTCTTCAGATAGTGCATTGACACAGAATGGATTATATATTAAGAAATTAGATCCCGCTCTTATTGAAGAACTGCCAAAGGCTGTTAGGGCATATTATGAAAAACAAGGCTTGGTAATTGATTTGCCACCAAACTTAGCTTTAATTCAGTCAAGAAATGACATTGTGAACGCAGATGAAGTTATTCCAGAAATTAAAAAAGCTTTGCCTAATCTGGTTACATCGTTATTCTTAAAAGAACTAAGCGATTCTTCAATGGAGATAAATCCTCTAGTTAAAGTATTAAAAGATTTAGACTTACCCTATGATTTCTTTGAAAAACCTGATCAAGTAATAATAAGCGAAGAGGTGAAGAATGACATAAAACAACTTAAAAAAGGAGAAAGCATTTCATTTGAAAAGTACTCTGCTAGCCCGTCTCAAATGCTTCAATTTATAGTATCTATTGATTTTCTTGAATATAAAGGGGAGCAGCTATCTCTAAAGCAGTTAGCAGGAAAACTTAATGAAGAAAAAGATGGCTTTAATCTTCAATCTCTACCAAAAGCTGTTCAGGAAATAGTTCAGCTATCCTTTGATTCCATAAAAAATTCTCAAGTTGCTGCCATTCAAGCTAAAGCACAATATGGAATTTCAAACCCTAACGTGGTGACAGATTTTAAATTAACTAAAACCTTAGTACAAGAAAAAGAAAAACAAATTTCTCCTTATCTAGCTTTTGATAAATTAAGAGAATTAATACTTGATACCATAGGCTCACCAGAAACAAGTAGGACTTACTATTTATGCTTAGCTTCTTCTCTTGCTCATGCATCTTCATATGACAATAGAATTGGCTGGAATCTAAATTTCATTGAGGATGATGTGAAAAACTTAGCTACTGCTCTCGTTAATTCAGATCAAGATAAATTTAATAAATTGTTAGAAAAAGTTCTTAAGATTGAAACACATGAATACAGACATTTAATTGAACGCTCAGAAGATAATGGAACTCATAATCAGACTTTTTATAAAGGGCAGAGAGAAATTTTAATGTCATTATTAAATAAAATAAATCCAGTTGAACTTTTTGAGAACTTGAAAAATGAATTTCCAGATATTGATGCAGAGAAGGTTATATCTAAAGATCAACTTTTAGGTGTCTTAGGGAAATTATAAAGCGCAGAACTCGCAGCTCCGCTATATACGCTTAAAAGCCTTAATCTAGACCTCTAGGTCAGCGTAAAGTACAGTCGATAAATACCTTTCTCCATTAGAAGGAATAATTACCACTATCATCTTGCCTTTATTAACAGGATCTTTAGCTAACTGTAAAGCCGCATCAAGAGTCGCTCCAGAAGAGATTCCACAGAGTATACCTTCCTTTGCTGCAACTTTACGAGCAGTCGCTACAGCTGTCGTAACATTAACTTTTATAACTCCATCAAGTAGAGACTTATCTAGATTATCTGGAACAAAGCCTGCTCCAATACCCTGAATTTTATGTGGACCAGGTTCACCACCAGAAATTACTGGAGACTCTTCTGGTTCCACAGCATAAAGCTTTATACTCGGCTTTTTAGATTTAAGTACCTGTCCTAATCCAGTAATAGTGCCTCCAGTTCCTACACCAGCGACGATAATGTCTACCCCGCCTGCAGTATCTTCCCAAATTTCATCTGCGGTAGTCTCCCTGTGAATCTTAGGATTGGCTAAATTACTGAACTGCTGTGGCATAAAACCATTTGGCAAAGTATTAGTTAATTCTTCAGCTTTAGCGATAGCCCCTCTCATCCCTAAGGCTCCTGGAGTTAGCACTAAGTCTGCCCCATAAGCTTTTAATAATTTTCTTCTCTCTATGCTCATCGTATCTGGCATAGTAAGTATTAATTTATAACCCTTGGCTGCACAAACCAAAGCTAGACCTATTCCCGTGTTACCACTAGTCGGCTCAACGATAACTGATTTATTTGGAGAAATTAAACCAGCTTCTTCCGCAGCATTAATCATACTCATAGCGATGCGATCTTTTACAGAACCACCCGGATTAAAAAACTCTAACTTTAAAACGACATCCGCAACATGCTCTGAATCAAGCATTTTGCCTTGATT
>JBMOEX010000047.1:0-16643 GCA_049314535.1 Vampirovibriophyceae bacterium
GGATCTTGAAAAGCCCCCACTGGATAAGTCTGACTAGGATCAGCATACTGAGAAGAAGTAGCTGGACTAGCTATTCTTAAGACTTGATCCAAAACGAAAGGAATCTGCGTACCTTTAGGAAGAACTAATTCTTTACCTTTCTGTATAGCTCCACCTACTAAACCTACACCACTACCAATAGCAGTTCCAAGTGCAGCACCTTTACCGATTTTACCACCGCTAATCGCGCCACCGATCAAACCACTTAAAGCTCCACCGGCAGCTCCAGCTACAGTAGTCTTAGCAAAATGTTTAACACGAGCATGCTCATCAGCAACTAAACTAAAACGATTCTGGTCTATACTAGCTGAAATAGGAATTCTTGCTCCATTAGGAGTGATTAAAGTTTTCAGCCTGAAATCTATCTTTCCTGGCTCACCGGCTCTACCAGCTGGATTTACACTAACGACTTCAGCTTCTACCACGGAACCAGCAGGCACTACCATTGCTGAACCAGAATACACTGGTGCTGATAATTGAAGAGCTATAGTTTCACCAGCTCGTGTAAATTCTGAACTAAGAGTCTCCGTCAAAACGGCTTGGACTGGAGTTCCAGGTGCAACAAAGCTTACCGAACCTTTAAAATTTTCAGCAGAAACTGCTGACAATAAAACACTTAAACTAAAAACCAAAAGAAATTTCACGAACTTAGACATTTTTTGAACTATCCCTTTATTGATATTATTCCCTCATTAAACCTAGATGAGACTGCTAACAGTCTCTAGATTTTAAGATCATTTACAATACTATCAAGTTTAATCTGTAAGTCAAAGATATCAGCACTTTCACGATATCCTGCAAGTATCAATAAAGACATTGCGTTGAATTGATATAAAAAAACTATGCCCTTCTCAACCAAAAATACATGCCTAATTACAGAGTCCTGATCATTTAAAGAGACCTTAAAGCCCTCTTGGTGCTCCATAAAATTCTGTAAATTTATCCCTTCTAAATAATTTTTCGAATATTCATAAATCACAGTAGAAAATTCATCAAAAAAAAGACAAGCATCTATCTCTCCAAAAGCTTCAAGCTTAGAAAGTTTATCTTTTTGTTTATCTATATCTGAAGAGTACATGCTTTAACTCTCCTTTTTAGTTATTTTTTTTACGACTTCAATAGAAGTTATATCCAACCAAGGCTCACCTAAAGCGACTTCAAAGACCCTACCAGAAAGCTTAAGAGTATCTCCCTGCTCTAGACTTAAACGCTCCTCTGCATTTTTAAAGATATCTAGCTTAACAGCTAACTTCAGTTCAACAAGAGGGATCTGCTTATGATCAGGTCTTGCAAGTACTATACCAATATAATTTTTAGCTTCTCGCATCGCTGGAGGATAATCTAGGGGCAAAGAAGAGAAGGAATAAAAATCACCAAGAAACTTTACTTTCTTGCCCTTATAAGCTTTTGGATTAGCCACTATATCTTTAATCTTGAGATATGGACCATCGCAGGCTAAGTTTAAATTAAGCTCCTTTGTGGAATCTATTGCATAAGCAAGATTTGATTTTGAATCAGCAAAATAAAGAACTGGTATCAGAAAAATAACAAATAAAACAAACTTTGCTAATCTATTCATATTAGATAAATAGTACCAAGATAAGTAAAAGTTTCAAATAAAGATTAATGGGTTTACTTGATGACATCAAAAAATTAAGGGAAAGAGCAGATACCCTTAATAATAGCCTTAAAAGCCCTCAGGGAAGAATAGAAGATGCTAGCACTAAGCTCTCTAGGACTCAGTTTGAAAACAAATTCAAAGATTACAAAAATAAAGTAACTCCAACAAAAGAATTTTCTCAGAACCCTCATTCTGATGATTTCAAAGCCTTTTCGAGACCAAAACAAAAAAAAAATAAACAAAATCTTCAAAGTAATTTTTTTAAAAAAACTTTATCTGAATCTAGCAGCCTCAAAATAAACAAAGAGAGCGAACTGAAAGAAAATTTCTATAACAGCTTTAATATAAAAATTCTATTAATAATGTCAGCCCTCTTGATAGTATTTCTACTTTTTAAA
This sequence comes from Vampirovibriophyceae bacterium, assembly GCA_049314535.1. Lineage (GTDB taxonomy): Bacteria > Cyanobacteriota > Vampirovibrionia > LMEP-6097 > LMEP-6097 > LMEP-6097. Next base: position 2,059 of record JBMOEX010000047.1, read on the forward strand.
ATCGAAGGAAATATTTTAGGTAAACATAATACGCAAAACAATTCCAAAGCTCAACTCAATAATCTTTCAAGCAAAACAGTACCTAATGACAATAATGCTTATTATTTAAGCAAAGGCTTAATGATCTGCTCTGGTAGCTATAATTCACTAGAAGCCGCAGAGCTACAGTTAAATAGAATTAAGAAAATTACTGAGCAAGATAGCAAAATAATTAGAGTCTCTGATTATTACACAATCCAGATAGGCGATTATTATTTTAACAAAAATGATGCTTTTTACGTTTTCAGTGAACTCTCGGCTATGGGTATCATGGATATCTCCATCAGATCAAATTAGAATCCCCTGTAGTGCAAAAACTTTCAAGTTAGCTTTTTGGTGTAAAATATCGATTGTATGTTTAAAAATCTTCAAAGTAATTATTTTTTAAGAAGAATGCATTCCCTAAGTGGAATTTTCCCTATCGGAATTTTCATGGTTTTTCATCTTTTTGCTAACAGCGTTTCTATCTTCAGTGCAGATAACTATAATCTGATCATAAATTTTCTTAGATCACTACCATTCGTTGAATTAATAGAATGGCTTGGAATATTCCTCCCGATTATATTTCATGCTGCTTATGGAATAATCATCTACACTACAGCGAAGCCAAATCAGCTTCAGTACAGCTATTCAGAGAACTGGCGTTATATTTTCCAAAGACTCACTGGAGTTATAGCCTTAGTATATATAACTTTCCACATTCTCCAATTCAAAACAGTTCACAACTTAGACTACAACTATATCGCCGAGAGCCTTGCTAGCTATCAATATATAGAATTTCTACCAAGTATCCCAGTTTTAAACCCTTTCAGCATTTATTGGTTTTATGTTATTGGCTTAATATCTACTATTTATCATTTCTGTAATGGAATCTGGAGCTTCTGCATCACTTGGGGTATTACTGTCGGCAGTAAATCTCAGAATGTAGTGCTTGCGATATCTTCTGTATTATTTATTGCATTAAGTGTTGTTAGTATTATCACACTAAACAGCTTACATGCAGTTGGTTTAACGCTAGCAGTTAATTAAAAAACTTAGAACAGAAAGCACTTTCAGGCATAATCCGCTTAAGAATATCTGCAAGATTAGCTTCTTGACCTATGGCCATAAGATGGATACCTTTAAATCCTAGCTCTTGAACTCTCTTACAGATCTGCTGTGAGAACTTTAAACCTATCTCGCACTGAGCTTCAAGAGATTTAGTAGAATCTGCATCAAGATTAGTCACCGCTGTTAACTCACTAAAAATATAATCAGGCACAGCCACTCCCCAGATATTTTTATGCATAAACTCAGCCTGCTTAAGACTCTTTATCGGTGTTATGCCGAGTAAAGTCTTAGAAGCAAGTTTTTCACCTATAGCATTTTTAAAAATCTCTAATTGGGATAAATCAAAGCAGATTTGGGTCTGAAAAAACTCAACACCTAAATCAAGTCTCCGCAGCATAGTTTCACGCTGCCCTACTAAATCTGGGACTCCTGGATGAGCCGCAGAACCTACACAAAAGGAAAAATCACCTAAATGTGGCTTTAATTCCTTCGTAGCTAAATCACGACCTTTCTCAAGCTGCTTTATAACCTGAATGAGCTCCTCCGTATTTAAATCAAAACTAGCCTTAGCATCAGGGTAATCACCTTGTTTCAATTCATCTCCACGCAGAGGTAGTATATTACTGAGACCAAAAACCTTAGCCGAGAGTAAATCTGATTGAACAGCTAATCTATTTCTATCACGACAAGTAATCTGCCAAATAGGTTCAATATTAAAATCTCTCTTAATTAAATGACTTATAGTCATAGATGAGACTTTCACACTAGCTCCAGAATTATCCGTTATATTAATGGCTGAGACTAAGCCTTTTAATTTACTCGCGTTCTCTAAAATTTTTCCACACTCAAAACTTTTAGGAGGATTTAGCTCAGCTGTAGCGATAAAACTAGTATTACTCAAATCCTCTTTAAAACTCATGTCCATTAGTGTCCTCTAATTACTAATTTTTTACCACGTTTTCTCAGAGTATCTATTAAAATCAAGTATATGGGTTTATTTAGTAAATTTTCGAAGAATATTGGTATCGATCTTGGTACTGCTAATACTTTAGTCTGCTCCGAAGAGGGAATCATTCTCAGAGAGCCAAGTGTAGTTGCAGTAAATAGTCTAACATCAGAAGTTCTCGCTGTAGGTGAAGAAGCTAAGGCGATGATAGGTAAAACTCCTAGCCACATAGTAGCAGTAAGACCACTCAGAGACGGTGTTATAGCAGATTTCGGCTATGCTGAAATCATGCTTAGATACTTCCTAGAAAAAGCTAATACGAGTAAAGGTATTTTTAAACCTATCTCTAAGCCAAGAATCGCAATCGGTGTCCCTAGCGGCATTACAGAGGTAGAAAGAAGAGCAGTAAGAGAGGCCGCAGAAAACGCTGGTGCTGGCACGGTCTACTTGCTTGATGAACCTATGGCCGCAGCTATTGGGGCAGGGCTTGCTGTAGCAGAGCCTATCGGCAGTATGATAGTTGATATCGGTGGTGGTACTACTGAAGTAGCAGTCATCAGTCTTTCAGGAATAGTTATTTCAGAAAGTATTCGTATAGCTGGTGATGAGTTAAATAGCTCAATTATCGTATATATGAAAAAAGTATATAATTTGTCAATCGGTGAAACAACAGCGGAAAATATTAAAATCAAACTAGGCTCTGCTTTTAAAATTTCAGATGAAAGCGACGAAGATCAGATGGAAGTCAGAGGTCTTAATCTTTTAAATGGTCTGCCTAGAACCGTTATAGTAAATAGAGCTGAAATTAGAGAGGCTATGGTAGAGCCACTTACATCTATCGTTGAGTCAGTAAAAAGAACTCTAGAGAGAATTCCTCCAGAATTAGCCGCTGATATTTATGACAGAGGTATAGTTATCACTGGTGGTGGTGCCCTTCTTAAAGGTTTAGATGAAATGATTGCTCATGAGACTGAAGTCCCTGTACATATCGCAGATGATCCTCTTTCTTGTGTAGTTTTAGGAGCAGGTAGAATCTTAACCGATAAAACTCTAAGACGTGTTTTAGAACTAACTACTACTAACCACGCACATCTAGTATAAGCGTCTAAAGAAAGAATGAATTTTAAAGATCTAAAGTCTATTTTTCTATCTTTACTGCTAGTAATATTTTTGGCTTGGTTTTTTATTAAACCCATAGCTAACCTTATTTCCTACAGCTATCTCATTACAGGAAAACTAATCTACGACTTAGGCTCAGGAGTTAATGAAAGCCAAGGAGAAGTTAAAGATTATATAGACTCACTTCGCACTATTAAAGAATTAAATAAGAAACTTGACACAACTAAATTAGATAACATCAAACTTCGTGCAGGATTTAAAAAACTAAAACTAGAAAGTCTTAATAAAAGAAAACAACTAGAAATACCTTTCCCAACCATACGCAGTCAAGTTATAGGTAGAAGTCCTGAAAGCTGGCACAAACAAATCATTATTAATAAAGGGAAGAAAGATGGTGTTGAAGTTGGTAGCGGTGTATTCTCTTTGAATGGAATTGTTGGTCAAGTTAATCAAGTCTTTGATCACACTGCAATCGTTAAGTTAATTTTCGATAAAAGTTTTCAGATGGGTGCCAAAATTGAAAGGACAGAAGAGTACGGAGTACTCTCTGGTTCCTATCCTGATTATGCCATGCTTGATTTTATTAGAATTGACTCATCAGTTCAAGTTGGCGATAGAATAGTTAGTACAGGCTTATGTTTAGATGAAACTAACTGCCCATTCCCGACTAATTTTCCAATCGGTAAAGTGGTAAAAATAAAAAAAGATCCTAATACTATCGGTCTTATTGTTAAAATAAAATTCTTTGAGACATTAAACACAATTAAGGATTTATACATATTAACTTGAAATCACCTAAGACATTAAATAGTAAAGAATTAGCTATATGCATAGCTAAGCTCTGCGAAGACAAGAAAGGTAGCGACACCGAGCTACTCGACATCAGTGAAATATCTGATTTAGCCGATTATATAATTATCAGCTCTGGCGAAAGCTCCTCACAGCTAAAAGCTATGGCTAGGCACGTGGAGGAATCTCTAACAGAAGGAGGTTTAGAGCCTAATCTTAAAGAGGGAAAATACGGCGATAAATGGTATCTGCTCGATTACGGGAATGTCATTGTAAACATTATTCAAAGTGAAGCAAGGCTTTACTATAATCTTGAAGAATTATGGCAGCACGCTCATTTCATTCCAGCAAGTGAGTGGGAGGAATAATTTTATAAATAGATAATTTTGTATGGGTGCAGTTCAAGAATTTTATGATCCAAATAGCATAAGGATATTATTCACAAGTGCAATGTCTGAGATGTATAGAAAGGAAGTACCTCTATACCAAAATCTCCTGGAAATCGTAACAGAGATAAATAAAGAAACTTTAAACAGTAAAGATTTTATTACAGACGAAATCCTGGATTTACCTAGAATAGAAGGTGAAAAGCACGGTGCTATAAGATTAGGCAGCAAAGATGAACTCTATAACATGAGGCGCTTATTTGCCGTCATGGGCATGCAGCCTGTCGGTTATTATGATTTAAGCATCGCAGATCTTCCAGTTCATTCAACGGTATTTAGACCTGTTTCGAGAGAGGATTTAAATAAATCTCCATTTCGAGTTTTCACCTCACTACTTCGACTAGAGCTTCTTCCAGAGGATATCAGAAATAGCGTTAAAGAGATTTTAAGTAAGCGACAGATTTTCACGAGTAAGTGCTTAAATTTAATTGAGATTCATGAAAAACAAGGTGGACTTTCTGAAGCAGAGGCTAAAGATTTTATAGTCGAAGCCCTTGAGACATTTAGATGGCATAACCAAGCCACTGTAGAAAAGGATTTTTATAAAGAATTACTCTGCATTAACTCACTCATCGCAGATATAGTAAGTTTTAAAGGTCCTCATATTAATCATCTGACGCCACGAGTCCTTGACATAGACCTACTTTACGCAAGAATGCAAGAAAAAAATATTCAAATGACACCAACTATTCAAGGACCTCCTAGAAGAAAAATACCTATATTACTCAGACAAACTTCATTTAGAGCATTAAGTGAGGAAATTTTATTTCCGAATCAAGATGGCAAAGGCATACAAGGGACTCATAGAGCTAGGTTTGGGGAAATAGAAACCAGAGGAGCTGCTCTTACTAAAGCTGGCATGGAATTATATGACGAACTTCTAAATGAAACCCTGTCACAAGCTAAGCAGGATGATAAAAATTATCAAGAAATACTAGAACAAAGTTTTTCAAAATTTCCAGATACAATAAATGAGCTTTTCGATAAAAATTTAGTACATTTTAATTTCTCCATAAATGAAAATTTTCCAAATCAAAAAACGGCTAGTCAAGAAGATTTCAAAGAATTTAATCTTCAGAAATTAATCCAAGAACAGATTATTAAAATTACCCCCATGACCTATGAAGATTTCTTACCTGTAAGTGCTGCTGGTATATTTAAGTCAAATATAGTTGAAGGTGGCTTTACGAAAGCAGAAGCTGATTTACAGCTCAGTAATCAAAACGATATAGAAACAGCATTAGGCACCAAGATTATAGACCCTCAAACTATTTATCAAGAAGAAAGTATAAAAAGTCTCAACCAATCTTTAGAAAAACTAGGTATCAGTGCCTAATTTCAGAGAATCATGCTGCGATATAAAAAAATTAACCCGCATTTTTTATTATTCGCCGCATATGTGCTTAGTTACTTTATTTTAAGAATCACAGCTAGTCCTTTCTTAGACTGGGACGAAGCCGAACAGTATATTAATTCCAGAAACTTCAACCTAGGAGATACTCAACAACCACCCCTCTACAGTTGGATCACCAGAAGCCTCAGTATCATCACGAATGATTCAATCTACGCCTTAATTAGCGTACGATATATTTGCCTTTATATATTTATAATCTTTCTATATCTCTCGATTAGACAGTTTTTCACGAGTAAAAAATCTCTAATCTTAACTCTCCTCATACTAGCTTTAATTCCAGCTTATGCTTACACCATTAATTTCAAACTAACCCACTCTGTATTAGTCTTTGCGATGTCATCTATGACTTTTTATTTTTATATTAAAGTATTAAAGAAAAACTCCCTTCTGAATTTTCTACTTCTAGGTATTTCTGTAGGATTAGGTCTTATCTCAAAATATAATTTTTCATTTTTGCTATTTGCACTAATTTTAGCTAGCTTATGTTCTAAAGCAGCAAGAAAAGCCTTTCTAAAACCACAGATAATAATAAGTATTTTCAGTAGCCTCGCGATAGCTCTTCCACATTATCTTTGGCTATATAAAAATTCAGAATCAGCTGGAAATTATCTAAATGAAAGGGGGGCGTTTAAATTAATAGCTGACGTAGATTATAACTATCTATTAAATTTCTTTAGTCTTTCATTTAGTGCTTTTAGTCAAATGCTCATCTTTACAGCTTTTCTACTATCTCTTTATTTTATTGGTAAATTTAAAAAAGTCGGCACACTAAGTACAAAATCAACTTATTCTGATAATAAGCTTGAGACTGCTCGTAAACCTACAAGTTCAAGACTGAGCTTGCTCTGCTATATTAGTTTATTTTCCTATCTCATCCCTGTAATAATTTTCCTATTATGTAAAAGCAATAAGCTACTCAGTGGATGGCTTTCAGTCAGTCATTTCATTACAGCTATTTTAATTTACATGCTATTTCATAAATTTAGCCACCTGAGATTTTATAAATTCTCTTACAGAATAGCTTTGACTTCTATTATTTTCCTGTTCTTTATTAAATATCTATGGATTTTTCATCCTAATATTTTCAGTAAAGTAAATACCATAAACATCAACTATACAGCTGTTATTAATGAACTTGAAAAATTAAACTTAGAAGATAAAGAAATCATCTGTGATAGTCAAATGATTTATGCAAATCTCAAAATCCTAAAACCAGAATGGAGTTTAAGCTATTTTAAAAACAAACAAGACAGAGTCAGAACAAAAAAACAAATACCTGATTTAAAAAAACAACAAATTAAAGCGCCCTATCTTCACAATAAGTCTCATCAAGATAAAAACACCATTGTATTATTTTTTCTTCATAATAAGCTTAAATAGTAAGATTTTGGGTAAATATCTAAAGGAGAGGTTGAAAAACACACACCAGCAAACTCAACTCCTATATGTCAGCAATAATTCAAGATAAAGAAAGTATAGTAAAACAAATTTGCCTAGAGTTAGAGGAGATTCTAAACGAACAGTCTTTAGTTCTTGATAATAAAAAACAAAGCACTTTTACTAAAGTTAAATATTTATACGGTTTTATTGGTCAATATCCTTTCAAATGTGAGATTAACAACATAAAAGTTGATGATCTTTTGTCTGTTGAATCATTAAATAAACTTGAACCCGTAGACCGAAATAAACTTATAGAGAGTCTTCTGAGAAGCCTTCAAGCTAGATTATTTGCTACAGAATTTAAAGCTGAAGAATTTACCTTAGACCTAAAAAACTATAGCTTTCACTATAATGTTTTCAATGATTTTTTTAAAGACCCAAAACCCTATTACGCGATTTTTGACATAGAAGAGCTAATAAATGATCTCAATGAAAAAAAAATATTTGATTTTAAAACTAATCCTAAAACAGGATTAATAGAAACTTCTAATACTATTAATTTGAATATGCAGTGGCAGTGGATTACCGATAGCTGTATGGCTGGGTTATGGCAAAAAGAAAATGATCCTTTCAGTTGGCGTAAAAGTATGATTATCAATGCTGCTGTAGTGACTACCAGTGAAGCAAACATTGCCATAGAACACATTTCCAAAGATCCAGATTGGTATAGAAAAGCTCAAGAAGATAAAGAAAGCTTAGATAGAGGTATTTACCATATATTCGATCCTCAATCCATCAAAATCAGTGCTCTAGGCTCACCAATAGTTAAAAATATAGAACTCGGTAAATGGATACATCCACGTCGTGTAGAGTCTCAAGCTCTGCTCTTATTAAATATTCTTGAAACCATAGAAGCAGGTATTCATCATGAAGAGTGGGGATTTGCCTACAGTGAGGATTTTAATGAGCAAAATAGAGAAATCATTTTCAAAGCCATCTATAACTTATTAACCTTTCTAATGAGTGTGAACTGGAACTCCAAGCACAACATGTATGATGCCAATGCTCCAACCAGCAGCTCTTGGGAAGAAATAATCTTTTGGGAAGGGGTAAGCCTAGACTCAGCTTATACTTACCTAGCCTTAGATAAATTCTGTAAATTAGTTTTCAATGAGAATTATAGTAAAACGAAGGCTATTACTGATTTGAAAAATACTTTAAATGCTTCAATAAATAGCAATAATGCTTATGCTGACTGCCTTAATGAATCACAAGTGAGAATGTTAATGCAGGCTTGTAATAGTAAAATTTATGAATGGATAGTTAAACCGATTCTTTACGACAGGACTCAACCGATTCATAGTCCCGAAAATAAAATAGACACATCTTTGGTACTGTTAGCAGCTTCTAATTATAAATTTTCAGAAGATGTTATGTTAGATACAGAAATACGCAAAAACATAGTAGATCTCTGTGATAATCTACTCGCTGATGATTATGGAATGCGCAGATATAATAAATTCACTCGCGAAGACATAGTCTCTGGCACCTATGTGAAAATTTTTGATAGTTATTTGAATATTAATAGCCAAATCGTAAATGAACTCACTCCTATAGCTCAAATAATGGTCGGACAAAAAGCTGAGCTGATTCAATTAGTACCCAAATATGCATCTACAACTGAATTTCTTAAAAGACAAAAATTAGCGAAAGCTGATTTCTCAGCACAGTGGAGTATTGGCACCACTGCCTCATTAAAGGCTTTAGCTAAAAGTAAAATAAACCTAATCAACCACAGCAAAACCATTAAATATTTATCACCACAAACAGAAAGCTTAATTAAAGAAATAGACATAAAAATCGCTCATTACATTAATAAGACTCTCTCTTTAATAGCGGGCTTTAAAGACCAAGACGTAATCCGTGCAGATGGTAGTAAACTAACTGGGTCTTACTCTATCTTAGAAGCTTATCAAGCTGTTACAGATCTTACTGGGAAAACTAAATGGCTTCCTGGTGCTCATACCTTATCTTGGAGTGCTGCACAATTTTATTCTGGTTTAAAGCTTGCCCTGAAAGCTGAGCATGAGTTAAGATCTTTTAATAATCCTAATTAAAAGATTTTTATGAAGAACATTAAGCTTTATATTACTTCCCTAATCGTTTTAAGTTTTCTAAACTTAGCTGTTTTAAAAGCTGCGGACCCAGCTGAGGAGTTAAAAAATACAAGAAAGCTCTTTAAAAATGCCAGTTACTCACTGAAGCATTTAAATGCATTCACAAACTCTGCTCTAGCACTTGATTATGAGTGTTATGCTAAAGCGTACAACGCTGCTGGAACCATGATAGGTGCTAAATTTGAAGGTAATCCCTTTAAAAAAATAAAAGACTTCTCTCGTGGTAAAAATGCCCTAGAAGAGGTAATCAGAGCGAATCCTGAGAATCCAGAATTTAGATTTATTAGATTAGCCGTACAGTTAAATATTCCTAAGATGCTGAACTACAAGGATAATATTAAAGAAGATACCACTTTAATAAAAGTCTATCTAAATGCAGATAAACACGAAGATGAAGATTTGGCTACAATGCTTAAGGCTTTTTTAGAGCTTTATAGTTTGGGCATGTAGCGGAACTCCAATTCCTGCGTTTTCGTCGGTCCTCATGATCCTCATGTAAGCTTGATAAATCAAGCTTGTATTTCCGCTTGCTCGCATATGAGACGTGCCTCACATGCTCGGCATCGCTGGAAATTACTTTAAGTACACTGCGGTCATTCGTCCTCCTCAGCCTTGAACTTGTTCGTTCGGCTACACGCCCAGTTTGTAAGGAGAGCACTCACGAGCAGTTCCAAAATACTCTACTAAGAACACATTCCAAATTAACATTACTCCACCATAAATAAAATCCTCCACTGGAATAGTAAATGCTCTTATCGAAAGATTCTCAGCATTATTATAAAAAACTACTGGCTCATCAAAAGCAATCCCCGTAAGTAAACCATTCACGATAAAAAATGGTATTAGAGTAACCAAATACATTAAATAAAAATTAGGCAAGAAAGACGATTTACGCAAAAACATTAAACTCAGAGCCATAAATAAGCTGGTATAAGAGGTATAGAGCCTATCATAAAAAATAAGAGCCACAGCAAGCAAAGCTATAGCTAATACAATATTTAAATAAGCAAAATTAAATCCCACAAAGGGTTTCGGGAAATAATATTTCAAAACCTCGTAAGTAAATATACAAGCATAAGGAACACAGATAAAAAATAAAATCTCTTCTATTGGTAAGTTCAAAAATTTAATCCCACAAAGATACTTTTCCGTAAAACCCCAAACACCTAAATAGGTGAAAATACTGTCCCAGACAACGAAAACTGTAAGAACTATAGCTACAGCCTTAAATATAAATGGAAATAATTTATATAACTTAATCTTAGTCTCAAAGCTCAAACAAATCGGCACAAACACGCTAAAAAAATTTATTAATAAATAGGTAAAAGATAGCATCTTAATTCTGAATCATAGCTCTTGAACTTGTACGTTTGCGAGCAGTCACATTATTCTAAATAGCACAAGAAACACTGTCCTTCAACTGCTTAGAGTAATATTTCAGTGGCACCCATAACATACCAAAATTTTCACCATCTTCCTTGTAAATATGGCTGTGATGATCTTTATGAGCTCGTCTTAGCCCATCAAGGTATGGGTGAGAGAAATTATCTAAAAATTTAAAACGTCTATGAATGTAGACATCATGAACTAAAAAATAACAAAGTCCATAGATAGTAATCCCCAAGCCTAAAGCATAAGCATATAAATTAGAAAAAAAGAAACCGCCCATAATCAGTAACATAGAAGGCAGAGCGAAAATCACAAAAAAGACATCATTTTTTTCAAAAAAACCAATATCCTTCTGATGATGATCTTCATGAAAATTCCACATAGAACCGTGCATCACATAGCGGTGCATCACATTAGCGACTAGCTCCATGCAAAGAAAAGTGGCGATGATAATGCTTAGATATAGAATAAACATTCTAAGATAATTCTAGCAAGAGGGCTGTGCAGAGTTCGACGTAATTTTTTACTGTCTTCTATCAAAAATAAAGGTGAAAAGTTAGAGTTTCTTATCTTTATAAATACATGCCTTCAATAATGGATTCTAAACACTCTATTAGTAATATATTAGATTTCTACAAAAAGTCCATAAAAATCTCAGAATCAGCAGCGGGTGTAATTTCAGAAAATCTAAAAAATTTTGATACAAATGGCGATAATTTCATAAGCTACGAGGAGCTTAATCGATACAAAAATGATAATGATCCTATGAAAAAAGCCTTACTTGATTTTTGGAATTATTTATCTCCCTCAGATGAATCTAATGGACTACAGCAACTCCCTGTAGATACTTGCCCTATCAATCACCCTCTTAAGAAAGAACAATCTAAAAGGCTTGCTTTAATTATAGACAGTCCTTTAATATTAGATCCTCAAAACGAAATTAACGTAAATAATAAAGTTGATCCAGGTGAAATAACGGTGAACCACGCTAGTCTGCATGAAATGGCAATTAAACTTGACAGCCCATGTATAAAGACTGAACACCTTAACCAATCTGGTCCTTTGCGAGATAATATAGTGAATCGAATAAAAAAAGTTTCAGAAGAAAATCCAGACAAGCCTATTGTGGTTTCTTCTTCCGTTGGTTCGCGTAAACTCACAATAGAAGAGAAAGATTTAAAATCTTTATTACCGAAAGATTTTGAATCAAAAAATAATTTAGGCTCTTCTTCCATTAATGCTTCTAATTATTTTAAAGAGCCTTATCGTTCAGCCATTCTACAGGAATTTCAACGCAAGCTTATGACTGGTGATGAAAATCTACTTGGGGCAGGAGAAAAGCTAATTCAGACTTTAGCCATAGTTAATATTCTCAAGGCACACCCTTCTGGCGGAGAATACGTGATTGCAATTGGTAATAGAGATGATGAAGTTGATCTTATAAGACTTGTTCAAGGAATAAAAACGATTGGCTCCCGAGCTGAAGATGGCGCATTAAAAGACTATAATTCTAAAATCTCTGGTACTGCAGAGTACACAGCCCCAGATGAAGTAAGAATTGGTGCGAAGAGAAATAAATATAATCAGATTACTTATCTTCAATACACAAATAATGATCCTAAGAATTTAAACACAGTAGAAGTTCCAGTAGTAGATAATAAGCTTGGTGATTCCTTTCTTGGACGTGACTTTAACTCTGTACCAAAAGCTAGCGAATCTGATCTCACGACATTGACGCAATTAAAGAAATTGCTAAAGGAACAGAAATCAACAGGGGCAGGATTAACTTTAGAAGATTTAAAAATCCATAATGAAATAGGTAGAAAATATTCAACAGTAAAAAACAAACTCTTTGTGGAGCGAAGTATGTTACAGAGTTATGAGTTATATTATGACGACAGTAAACAAAAATATGAAGCTGTTATTAAAAACTACAGGATAGATAAACAGGGTCAGTTGTACCAGTATTACGAGGGAAGTTCTTTTGCAAAGCCTCTGAATCAGATTTTCAATGATTTAGAAGCTCAAAAAAACGTGAAATGATTTATCGATTTATCATAAATCTTTAGTACCCTCAGCTGCACGTAAAAGCCGATCATTAATGGCTTTACCCACAGAATCATAGGGAATAGGCATCACAGCTATGCTATCTACACCTAGACTCTCTAATTCATGCAAACTAGAAAAAAGCTTCGAGGCAGCTTCATCTAAATCAGCACTAGGACTAATATTTATAATCTTTCTAAATAAAAATTTTAAATCACTTTCAATAAGCTTACTTTGACTCTGAGTCAAAGATTCTGAAATAGACCCAAAAGCTATCAGAGCTTCATTCTCACGAGGTTGGTCATTAAAACTATAGTTTAAACGTAATTTACACTTGGGTGCATAATGCTTTAAAAGCATACCTGGAGATCTAATACTCTCATCCTGCTCTGGTAGAGATATTTCACCAAGAATATTCTTCAATTCAATCACAGACACACTGCCATAGCGAAGTAATTTAGGTAAAGAGCTACTTAAATCTAAAACCGTAGACTCTAGTCCACATTCGCAGTTACCACCATCCACTATCCACTCAAGGAACTGCTCGCAAACTCCAATTTCGGCGTTTTCGTCGTCCTCATGATCCTCATGTAAGCTTGATAAATCAAGCTTGTATTTCCGCTTGCTCGCATATGAGACTTGTCTCGCATGCTCGGCATCGCTGGAAATTACTCGCAGTACACTGCGGTCATTCGTCCTCCTCAGCCTTGAACTTGCACGTTTGTGAGCAGTCCCCTCTTGTGAAACTCCAATTTCCGTGCTTTCGCCCGCCTCATGATCCTGAAACAGCTTAGCTACATGAGCAGCAGAGCTAGGACTTAGTCTCCCAGAGGGATTAGCACTAGGGGCTGCGACTGGAGCAGCAAACTGCCTTAATAATTCAAGCGTAAAAGGATGTCGTGGAATCCTTACTCCAGCAGTATTTAAACCAGCACAGACTATTTCAGAGATTCTAGAGTTTTTAGTTTTATTTAAAATTAGAGTGAGCGGACCTGGCCAAAAGCTTTCAGCAAGCTTAATTACACGCTCATCATAAGTTACATCTTTAAAAATCTCATCTAGATTAGCGTAGTGAGAAATTATGGGATTAAAACTGGGTCTACCTTTAATTTTAAAAACTTTTTCCACGGCTTTAGTGCTAGCGGCTGAAGCCGCTAAGCCATATACTGTTTCAGTTGGGATAGCAACTACGTCTTCTGAGTTTAAAAGCTCTAATGCTTTATTTAAGCTGTTTTGACTGGTGTCTAGGATTTTTGGCATAGAGTTTGAAAAATTTTTTCTTTCGATCACAAGAACGACTTACATTGTGCCATGAAATTTCGGTGGCAAGCACCGAAATTTCATGAAAGGAATAATAACTTGAAAGTATTTCAGCTTTTTACTAACAGCTTAGTCGGTAATCAGAATCGTTATTATGTTAAAATAGTATTACTTATTTATTATGTTCATGGTTTCACCACAACCAGCAGAATTGCCAGTAGTTACTGCTACTGGAACTAAGCCTGAAAACGTCAGAGCCACAGAAGTTTCGCCTGTAACCACTGTAACTTCAGTAAATATCAAATCAGCTTCCAATGCATTATTGCCATTTATAAATGAAAATACCGTAGAAGCTATCACTGAACATACTAAAGAAAAATTTAAAGATCAAAGAGGAATTTTGGGTTTTGGTTATAGGCACTATGCCGTCCCTTTCCAAAAAGGGGCAATAGTCCCTGCAGAAAAGTATTTTGCAGATAATTTAAAAGCCCTAATAAAAGCTAATAACATAACTTTGATAGCCATGGAAT